>CAUTTK010000006.1:0-44546 GCA_963541475.1 uncultured Streptococcus sp.
CACGGAGAGGATTTTCCTCCAAGCGACGTTGGCTATCCTTAGACAAGGTCTCCTTAAGAGGTGTCAAATAGGCAATCAAGGCTTGACGGTAAGCCGCGCGGCTCTCAGGATTTCCAAGAGTGTTAAGATGTAATTTGACACCTTGGATACCGATTTCTTTCAAGAAATGGGCTGCCATCGCGATTGTTTCCACATCGGTAGCTGGATTGCTAGATCCAAAACACTCAACACCAATCTGGTGGAACTGGCGCAAACGTCCTGCCTGTGGACGCTCATAGCGGAACATAGGGCCCATGTAGTAGAACTTGCTTGGCTTTTGCACTTCTGGCGCGAAGAGTTTATTTTCCACATATGAACGGACAACGGGTGCAGTTCCTTCTGGACGGAGGGTAATATGGCGGTCACCCTTGTCATAAAAGTCGTACATTTCCTTGGTTACGATATCCGTTGTATCTCCGACAGAGCGACTGATGACCTCGTAATGCTCAAAAATAGGCGTGCGCACTTCTGCATAGTTATAGCGCTTGAAAATCTCACGGGCAAAGCCCTCAACGTACTGCCATTTGGCAGATTCAGCAGGTAAAATATCCTGCGTTCCTTTTGGTTTTTGTAATTTCATAGGGTGTCCTCTTTAAACTTAATAGTCTTATTTTACCACAAATAGAGGGATTAAAACAGTGAGAAAAAAATTAGGATTTATACTCAATGAAAATCAAAGAGCAAACTAGGAAGTTAGCCGCAGGTTGCTCAAAACAGTGTTTTGAGGTTGTGGATAGAACTGACGAAGTCAGTAACCATATCTACGGCAAGGCAACGCTGATGTGGTTTGAAGAGATTTTCGAAGAGTATTAGATATCATTTTTGAGATTAATAACTGTCAAAAGAATAGCTAGCAAGGAAAGACCAACAAATAGCATCCAAGTCAACTGTATATTCCATACAGCTATAAGTGAAAAACAAGCTGTTCCCACAGGTATGGATAAGGTGAACAATAAACCTAAAAAATTACTGGTACGAGCTAGAACCTCTGGAGCTAGATTTTTCAGGAGCATGGCACTAATCTTTGGTTGAACTTTACCAGACACATACAGAGTTGAACAGAGAAATAGTAAACCAAGTACGACTTGATTGAATAAATTAGCTAGGCCAACTAGACTGAGTCCTACGGTCACCCACATCATCAATCTAGGCAAGGACTGCTTCCCAAAATAATCATTGCCCGTAAGGCTACTGATGATGATTGCTAACAAAGCACAGAATTGACTGATAAATAATGCCTCTGTGTAAGAAAAGTCCAAAAGAGAATGGCTCAAAAAGAAGATGTTATAGATGCTTCCTAAAGCGCCACCCAAGGCATTGATAAGCAAGACAGCACAGAGCATAAAACCAAAGTTTTTCTGTCCACCTTTAAGAAAAACAAGACGTAAATTTCGATAAATCGTTAGGAACTGCTCTTTGATAGATAGCTTCTCATTTTTTAGTGATTTACCATCAGCAGCTGACATTGACAGGCTCAATTTGCTTTTTCCTAAAAAGAGAATCACGGCTGATACGAGGAAAAAACAGGCATTGATTCCCGCAACGAGGGAAAAATTATTGACCGATAGCCCTAAGAGCCAGACTCCGAAAGCTTGACCACCAATGGCTGAAATATAGGTGATGAACTGGGAAAAAGAATAAGCCTCCATCAAATCCTCTTCAGCTACTTTTTCCTTAATAAGAGGCATGCGCAAGCCACCTGCAAAATCACTGATGACATCACTAATGACATTGATTAAACACAGGCTAGAAAAGGCAAAGAGACTAGCTTGCTGAACAACTAAAGCTGCTAGAAAAAATAAAATCGCCTGAAACAAACCACTATAGACCATCCATTTGACCTTGGCCCTCGTATAATCTGCCCGAATCCCTACAAAAACTGTAAAGAAAGTCGGAAGAATCATGACAATATTGGCCATAGCAACCGCAAAAGAGGCTTGTGGCAGGGTCGATGCATAGACGATAAAGACCAGATTGAAAATCGAAGCACCAAAAGCATTGAAGAAGCGTGACAAAGTCAAGAGACGATAAGCTTGATTTCTAAACAATAGGTTCATAGGTAATCTCCCTTCTTGTTATAATCCCTATATGAAGCATGACTATAGTATATCACTTAGAAATTGAAAGGGAAAACTTTTGAATATATGCAACACACAAAATAAGCAAAACAACGATAAAATCTCTTTGATGACATGAGAGAGGTCAAAAGTTCTATCGCTTCAGATTTTAAATTATTTTCTTGGTTTGCAGATATTCAACAATCGGTCGTTTTTCTGTAGTATTCGGCAGATTTGTGACAGCCAAGCATCTCAAAAATACGGACAGCATCTTCCATCTTTTTCTGCCCTTCCTTGACTCTGCCTTGCTTACTATCAAGGAGACCTTCTGCCCACAAATAGACAATTCGGAAATAGGTTTCATTTTCATTGTAGAAATGCTCTTCGATAACACGTTTAAAATAAGAGGCATTGGTAAATTCTTCACACTCAATGCTGGCTAAAAAGCCATTCAATAGTATAGTGTGAAACAGATTTCGATTACCAGACATTTCCATTAGAAAATCAGATTTACGTACCATTTCTCGTACATATCTAGTGAAAAGAGAAACAGATAGAAAGGCAGAACTGACTGAAAATAAATTTAGTTCATAGATTCCCCAAATCTCGGTAGAAAACAAATAATCATGAAGGACTTTCCCCTCCTCTGCCGTTAACTCTACCCTTTCGTCCATGCTCTTCATATAAGACTTGATAAGAATGGCATTTAGAATATGTTTCTGTTTGTTTTGAGAATGGGCATGCTTTTGATACTCCTTGCGATACAAGTCCTCAAGCGGAGCTATATTCTTTGGATCCAAGACATCTATGATTTCTTTTCTCAACTCAGAATCTGTATCATACTGAAAACCTCTCGCCAGAAAGAGGATTTCCTCTACACTGGCCGATATATTTTCTAGGGCAAATAGAAACTTTTCTACCGAAAGTTCACTCTGACCAGTTTCAAATCGGGACAACATAGACGGCGAAAATTGTCCCCCAGTTGCTTGTCTCAGCGAGATATTTCTTGACTCTCTTAATTGTCTAAAGACTTTTCCAATCTGCTCCATAGACTTCCCCTTAATTCGGTGTTTTATTTATGTTATCATATTTTTTCAGAAAATTCATCAAAAACTTGCCAAATTGTCAGAATTATGAGAAAATAGAGGATATTTATCACGTGGAGGGACTGCTATGAGAGACGATATCAAAATCAATGACCGTGCTTTGGCCTTACAAGACCAAATTATCGAAAAACTAGAGAAGGTTTTTGATACAGATGTGGAATTGGATGTGTACAATCTAGGACTGATTTATGAAATCAATCTGGACGAAACAGGTCTCTGCAAGATTGTCATGACCTTCACCGATACTGCCTGCGATTGTGCAGAAAGCCTGCCTATCGAAATCGTGGCAGGTCTGAAACAAATCGAGGGGATCGAAGATGTCAAGGTTGAAGTTACCTGGTCTCCTGCCTGGAAGATCACACGAATCAGTCGCTACGGCCGCATTGCCCTTGGACTACCACCTCGTTAAGCAGGCAAATTACTTTTGAAGATGAAAAGAAGCAAGCCGAAGTTGGCTTGCTTTTTGAATTTACTTTTTACCTGACTTGTCCATATTCCAGAAGTCTGTCACGGCTCCGCGTGAAGCAGATGATACGATGTGGGCATATTTACCGAGGACACCACGGCTATAAAGTGGTGGCAAGGTTGTTTCTGCCTTGCGTTTTTCAAGTTCTTCTTGGGATACGGCCATGGAAATTTCTTTGGTATCTTGGTCAACCGTAACGATATCGCCTGTACGGAGATAAGCAATCGGTCCACCATCCTGAGCTTCAGGAGCGATATGTCCAACAACCAGACCATAAGTACCACCAGAGAAACGTCCGTCCGTCAAGAGGGCAACCTTGTCTCCTTGACCTTTACCGACAATCATGGATGAAAGTGACAGCATCTCAGGCATACCAGGACCACCCTTAGGTCCAACGAAACGAACAACGACTACATCGCCATCAACGATTTCATCTGTCAGAACGGCCTGAATAGCATCTTCTTCTGAGTCAAAGACCTTAGCTGGTCCAACGTGACGACGAACTTTCACACCTGATACCTTGGCAACTGCACCGTCAGGGGCAAGGTTCCCGTTCAAGATGATAAGCGGACCATCTGCACGTTTTGGATTTTCCAATGGCATGATGACTTTTTGACCTGGTGTAAGGTCTGCAAAGTCAACCAAGTTTTCAGCAACAGTCTTACCAGTACATGTGATACGGTCTCCGTGAAGGAAACCATTTGCCAACAAGTACTTCATAACCGCAGGGACACCACCGACTTCATAGAGGTCTTGGAAGACATACTGACCAGATGGTTTCAAATCAGCCAAGTGAGGCACACGCTCTTGTATCGTATTGAAGTCCTCAAGTGACAAGTCAACATTGGCAGCATGGGCAATGGCAAGCAAGTGAAGAGTGGCATTTGTAGAACCACCGAGAGCCATAGTTACAGTGATAGCATCTTCAAAGGCTTCACGAGTCAAGATATCTGATGGTTTGAGACCAAGTTCCAACATCTTAACAACAGCACGTCCTGCTGCTTCGATATCTTCTTTCTTATCAGCTGATTCAGCTGGGTGAGATGAAGAACCTGGCAAACTCATACCGAGAACTTCGATAGCAGTCGCCATGGTATTAGCTGTGTACATACCACCACAGCCACCAGGGCCAGGGCAGGCATTACATTCAAGACGTTTCACGTCCTCAGCCGTCATATCACCGTGGTTCCATTTTCCGATACCTTCAAAGACAGAAACCAAGTCAATGTCTTTGCCATCAAGATTTCCCGGTGCAATGGTTCCACCATAGGCGAAAATAGCTGGGATATCCATATTGGCAATGGCAATCATAGAACCAGGCATGTTCTTATCACAGCCACCGATAGCGACGAAGGCATCGACGTTGTGACCACCCATAGCCGCCTCGATAGAATCTGCAATGATATCACGAGATGTCAAAGAGAAGCGCATACCAGGCGTTCCCATGGCAATCCCGTCCGCTACAGTGATAGTCCCAAACTGCACAGGCCAAGCACCTGCAGATTTGACACCTTCTTTGGCTAATTTCCCAAAATCATGCAAGTGAATGTTACATGGTGTATTTTCCGCCCAAGTCGAAATCACTCCCACAATCGGTGTTTCAAAGTCCTTATCTGTCATACCAGTCGCACGAAGCATGGCACGGTTTGGTGATTTTACCATGCTGTCATAAATGCTACTGCGGTGACGTTTATCTAATTCAGTCATTTGTTCCCTCCCATTTCAGTTTTTACTATTATAGCACATTTTAAAAGCAATGAACAGAAGAAAATTCTTGAATTTTCAGAAAATTCTATACATAAATATTTTCTTTAAAAATGTTACATTTATTTCTTGACTTTATAAATTAAAGTGATATCATTTAGATATCAAATAACAGGAGGTCATTCTTATGACTGAAAAACTCATCAATTCAAAACCAAATGGTGTATTCGCATTGATTCTCATTGAGTTGACACTCGTACTTGGTGTCTTTATACTTATAATGGGTGCTGCTTCGGAAAACATTTTGGGAATTATTATCGGACTTTTATTAAGCTTAATTGCAGGCCTAGCTCATGCTGGTTTAAAAGTTGTCAAACCTCAGGAGGCTCTGGTTTTGACCCTTTTTGGTAACTATACAGGTACCATCAAAGAACCTGGTTTTTACTTTGTCAATCCCTTCAGCGTAGCAGTCAACCCTGCAAACCACACTCGACTTGGACAAAGTGGTGATGTTAGCACGAAATCTCCTTTTTCAGGGATGAAATCATCAAATGGCAATGATGTAAATCTTGAAATTGGTAAGAAACAGATTTCCCTCAAGGTTATGACCTTGAGCAATTCTCGCCAAAAAATCAATGATTGTCTAGGAAATCCTGTAGAAATCGGTATCGCGGTAACTTGGAAAGTTGTCGATACCGCTAAGGCAGTTTTCAACGTAGATAACTACAAGGAATACCTCTCTTTGCAATGTGATAGCGCCCTCCGAAATATTGTCCGCATCTATCCTTACGATGTCTCTCCTAATGTGGATACTACAGGTGACGGGCAAGCAGATGAAGGTAGTCTCCGTGGCTCTAGCGAAATTGTTGCTAACCGTATTCGTGAAGAAATCCAAAGTCGTGTTGAGGATGCTGGCTTGGAAATCCTTGAAGCACGTATCACTTACCTAGCTTACGCACCAGAAATTGCTGCTGTCATGCTTCAACGTCAACAAGCATCAGCCATTATTGATGCCCGTAAGATGATTGTAGACGGCGCTGTGGGTATGGTTGAAATGGCCCTGGAACGTCTCAATGAAGGGGAATTGGTCGAGCTTGACGAAGAACGAAAAGCTGCCATGGTTTCAAATCTCCTAGTCGTTCTCTGTGGCAATCATGATGCACAACCAATTGTCAACACAGGAAGTCTTTACTAAAGATGGCTGAAGCTAAAAAAAAGCAGATCCCCCTTCGACTCTCAACAAAGTTATACGCTGCACTCGCATCATGGGCAGAAGACGACTTTCGTTCAGTCAATGGGCAAATAGAATATCTCCTCACAGAATGTGTCAAGCAACGGAAGAAAGACGGAAAATACGTATCAGAAACCATTGATGAACCATTTGAGATTGATATTTAACACCTTCTCCTGTCTGCTAGGTCGGACAGGAGAATTTTTTCATCTTTTTTTGTCAAGTAACTTTACTTTACAAAAAAAATGTGTTATCCTAGTATGGTTGATGAAAATCAGTAGATTGAATCGAATATAAATACCTAAAGGAGAAATCAAAATGGCAGTACCTGCACGTCGCACTTCAAAAGCGAAGAAAAACAAACGTCGTACACACTACAAAGTAACAGCTCCATCTGTAAACTTTGACGAAACTACTGGAGATTACTCACGTTCTCACCGTGTATCACTTAAAGGATACTACAAAGGACGTAAAATCGCTAAAGCTGCATCAGCTGAATAATAGAAGGGAGATACCATGCGCGTAAATATTACACTTGAACACAAAGAATCTGGTGAACGCTTGTACCTTACTTCTAAAAACAAACGTAACACTCCAGACCGTCTTCAATTGAAGAAATACTCACCAAAACTTCGCAAACACGTTGTGTTTACAGAGGTTAAATAAGCATTCAATACGAATCAATACAGAAGAAAAACGCATTCAAGCGTTTTTTTCTTTTGTTAATTTCAGTATATTGCAAGAAAAATCATTCGAATGACTACCTTTTTCACTACCTTTTTTAAAATAAAAATACGGATTCGGACGATTAAAAGTAAGAGAAACTTCATTATGAGGTTTCTCTTTTTTTATATTTTCATTCCTAAAAATTTTTGAAATAGAGTAATCTTTTCTAAAATTTGTGTAATCCAAAACGCAGTTCAATAATATGCACTATTTTTTCTTGAACAAGCGAATGTAATCCTGTTTGCTATGAATAATATCTGATACAAAGACAGCTTTTCTGTCCTCTAAAATATGATAGAAGGCTAGGTAATCGCCTAAAATGATGCATCGAGTTTTGTGGGGTGGGTATATAATACCTCCTACTCTTTCGTCAGCATCAAATCCTGCTTCTGGGAAAACTTCAAGACGTTCCAAACCATAAAGAATATTCTTAACTGTGTTTGCTCCTGCCTGTTCTGAAAAGTAGTTAGCTGAGATATAGTCTTTGATACCTCTTAGCTGTTCTTGTACCGTTTCGGAGATAATAAGGCTATATGCGTTCTCGTTAAATTCCAAGGTTAGCCCTCACTTCATCAAGGCTGTAAGTTCTTCCGTGTTCTAAATCTTCAAAGCTACGGGCAATTTCAGCACGCAACCCTGATAGAAGTTCTTCTCTTTCTTTGTCTACTTGAGTTTCAAATGGCAAGGCTTTATTTTCCACAATGTGTTCCAAAAACAAGTTAAAACTGGCTGTCATATCAAGATTTTGCGCTGTGATAATAGCTTTAGCCTTCTCTAACAAGTCTCTGTTAGTCTTAAAGTTTACCTGTGTGTTTTTTTCTAAAACATTCATGGTAGTACCTCCTTTAGACTATTATATCACTTTGAACTATATCGGTCTAGTTGCGTATAGACGATTATAGCTGGATACTAAGAGAAATCAAAAAGCACTAAGGGAAAGTGCCCCAAAGTGCTTAATATCAAGGCTTCAAAGCCTATCTTATTCAATAAAATATTACAACATTTTGTTGTAGAATTCAACGACAAGTGCTTCGTTGATTTCTGGGTTGATTTCGTCGCGTTCTGGCAAGCGAGTCAATGAACCTTCCAATTTTTCAGCGTCGAATGATACGAATGCTGGACGTCCAAGAGTAGCTTCTACTGCTTCAAGGATTGCTGGAACTTTCAATGATTTCTCACGAACTGAGATCACTTGACCTGGAGTTACGCGGTATGATGGGATATCAACACGTTTTCCGTCAACAAGGATGTGACCGTGGTTTACGAATTGACGAGCTTGACGACGAGTAGTCGCAAGACCAAGACGGTAAACAACGTTATCCAAACGACGTTCCAAAAGAAGCATGAAGTTGAAACCTAGGATTCCGCCTTTGATTTTTGTAGCTTGTACGAACAAGTTACGGAATTGTTTTTCACCTACACCGTAAGTGAAACGAAGTTTTTGTTTTTCAGCCAATTGCAAACCGTATTCTGACAATTTAGAACGGTTGTTTGGTCCGTGTTGTCCTGGTACGTAGTTACGACGTGCCAATTCTTTACCTGTACCTGTAAGTGAAAGGCCAAGGCGACGAGCTTGTTTCCAAGATGGTCCTGTATAACGTGACATGTGAATGTCCTCCTGATATAAATAATATTTCGGTGGAAATAGTCACTTAGAAAGCCCTGATTCGTGCAGATGCCCTTCGCCTAAACAGCCAAGGTTACTTATCATAAGACACCTGTTGACGAGCTTCATGCTTTCCTGCTGATATTTCACACAAAATCCATTCTACCATGAATGGCTAGATTTGTAAAGGGGTTTTAAGCTTTATTTTCATTGCCAGAGAGATTGAGAAGGAGAGTAAAGGTGCTTCCGAGGCCGTACTGGCTGCTGACTGTGATTTCCCCACCCAATTGATAGGCCAATTCACGCGCAATCGCAAGACCAAGACCATGACCACCTGTTTTCATGTTACGAGAAGTTTCCACACGATAAAGGCGTTTAAAAATATTCTCCAAATCCTCTGGGGCAATGCCCTGTCCCTCATCCGTTACACTGATTGAAAGCTGGTTCTTCTCCAGTTTAGCTACCACCTCCAGCTTGGTTCCTGGAGCAGAATATTTAAAAGCGTTATTGACTAGATTTACCAAGATACGAGAAAGCTTGGCATAATCTCCTTCAATACGGGCAGACTCTGGGATTACCTGCAAGTGGACATCTCGCTCCTCCTGCTCAATCAAGAACTGAAATTCACTCATACACTCAATCAAGAGCTGATCAAGAAAAATGCTGTCTTTGCTGGTAGTTTCCTGCTGATTTCTAGCTGTATTTAGGGTCAAAAAATTCAATTCTTCAACCAGTTTATTGAGTCTTTCTGTCTGGCGTCCAATGGTTGCTAGATAATGAGCTTGCTCCGACTCCTTGATAACCCCATCCAAAATCCCTTCTACCGTCGCTTGGATTGAAGTGATGGGAGTCTTGATATCATGCGATAGTTGGGCAATCATCAAGCCCTTTTCTCGCTCGCTTTCTTCCAAGGAATCAAAGGTGGCCTGCAAATCATGGGACATTTCATTGAAAGCTTGGCCTAATTGCTGAAATTCTACAGGGCCTTGAACTTCAAGATTTGAAGGGAAATCCTTGTCCGCTACCCGCTTGGCATGTTCCTTAAGTTTGCTCAACGACGTAAAGACCGGCGATAAAAGAAAGAGACTAATCCCAGCACCGACAAAACTAGCCACGAGAGTCATCCCCACTAGGAAATAAATTTCTCTTTCTTCAATTAGCATTCGCTGGATGGCCCAAAAAACCACGATAATCGTTAGAAGTGTTGAAATGACATACCCCACTAAAATATAACTTTTTAATTTCATTGACTACCTCGTGCTTTCTCAATTTTGTAGCCCAAGCCCCAAACGGTTTTGATGGTGGGTGTTTCTGAACTAGCATGTTTAGCCAACTCCTGTCGCAGAGCATGAATATGAACATTCAAGGTATTAGTGTCATCCACATAGTCTTCTTGCCAGACCTTTTCATAGAGGTCTGTCTTAGAAAAAACGCGCTCTGGATTGCTGGCTAGAAGCCATAGAAGTTCGAAGGATTTGACTGTCAAATCCAGCGCCACATCTCCGACTTGGACTTCATGACTAGCATGATTCATCCGTAAATTCCCGAGACTAACGACCTCTGTCTCACCTCCACGATGAAGGCGACGCAAGATATTGTGGACACGCAAAACCAGTTCACGAGGGCTAAAGGGCTTGGCAATAAAGTCATCTGCCCCTAAGCTCAGGCCATAAATCTTGTCCTGCTCGCTAGTCTTAGCCGTGATAAAGAGAAAAGGCTGATCTGGAGATTGATACTGAACCTCACTAATCAAATCATAACCATCCATCCGAGGCATCATGATATCTGTAATAATCAAATCAATTGGTTTTCGCTTGAAGATTTCTAAGGCCTCTACTCCATCATGGGCCACCAAAACCTGATATCCTGCCTGAACCAGATAACGTTGATGAATATCTGTGATTTCTACCTCGTCGTCAACGAGTAAAATTGTCTTTCCCATCTGTCTCTCCTTTGAAAAAAACAGTGCTATACCACAATAGTATAACACTATTTTAATCGCTTTACGAACATTCTAAACGCTATCTGGATTTTTTAAATCCTAGATAGAAAGTCTGTAGTTAGACTAGTCATTCTCCTCTTTTTTAGCTTTCAAACCGAGGCCACCTAGCACTCCAGCCAAGGCGAGTCCAACGAATCCAATAGTAGCCATTGATGTTTGAGCTTCACCAGTATATGGAAGCATGTCTTTTTGCTCTTTCATTTGATCAGCCATCATTGGACTTGACACCTTATTAGTAGATGCCATCTTGCCTTCATCAGGCATTTTACTTGAGGTTGCTGGAGCTTGGTCTTGTTTCATGCTTGGTGTTGCCATAGGCTGGCTAGCATTCATGGTTTTGTCCTGCTCTTTGTTAGGCATCATCTTATCCTGGCTAGCAGCTGGCATTTTAGATTTCATCTCATCTTGATTGGCACTTGGCATTTGAGCGTTCATCTTAGACGCATCTTGATGACTATTCATCATTGGAGTCGGCATAGCTGAACCATTAGAAGATGGGACGAAGCCTGATTGCATCGGAGTAAGAGACTGATGTCCATTCAAGTTCACTGTTAAATCCTTAGTCGCTACGAGATTTGTCAAATCAGCCTTACCGTCTTTGGCACCGTACACTTTGATAGTTGCCTTGTAGCTTTGAGTGCCATTTTGTTTCAAGAGGTCAAGCAAATCTTTATCTGACTTACCTTGGGTACCAGCCAAATCCACTTCATAGAAGTAGAGGCCTTTGCCCAAGTTTTCTACTGGTGGAAGGGCGGGGTTTTTAGCTGAACCATTGTCTGACCATGGGGCCTTATCTGAGGACTTCAAGATAAGGCGAGTCAACATACCATCACCAGCGAAGAATTCGTATGGAATGACTTGGTTGACACCAGCTGTGAACGGTCCAGGGAAGTTGGCTTTGTCTAGGTAAGTAGCTGGGACGTCTACTGTGTCTTTGGTATTGTCGGCCACGCCTTTTTGCACTTCAGCTAGAGTGGTCAAGCCATTCAAGTTTACTGTCAAATCCTTAGTCGCTACAAGATTGCTCAAGTCGGCCTTGCCGTCTTTGGCACCGTACACCTTGATAGTTGCCTTGTAGCTTTGAGTGCTGTTTTGTTTCAAGAGGTCAAGAAGCTCTTTGTCTGATTTGCCTTGAGTACCTGCTAAGTCCACTTCGTAGAAGTAGAGACCTTTGCCCAATTTTTCTACTGGTGGGAGAGCAGGATTTTTAGCCGAACCATTGTCTGACCATGGAGCCTTGTCTGAGGCCTTCAAGATCAGACGAGTCAACATACCGTCACCGGCGAAGAACTCGTACGGGATAACTTGGTTGACGCCAGCTGTGAATGGACCTGGAAAATTAGCTTTGTCCAAGTAAGAAGCCGGAACATCTACTGTGTCTTTGGTGTTGTCGGCCACACCTTTTTGCACTTCAGCTGGTGTAGTCAAACCGTTCAAGTTGACATCCAAATCTTTTGTCGCTACGAGGTTAGTCAAATCAGCCTTGCCGTCTTTGGCACCGTAGACTTTGATGGTAGCTTTATAGCTTTGAGTACCATTTTGTTTCAAGAGGTCTAGAAGCTCTTTATCTGATTTACCTTGAGTGCCAGCCAAATCCACTTCATAGAAGTAAAGGCCTTTGCCCAATTTCTCTACTGGTGGAAGAGCTGGGTTTTTAGCTGAACCGTTATCTGACCATGGAGCCTTGTCTGAGGACTTCAAGATAAGACGAGTCAACATGCCGTCACCGGCGAAGAATTCATAAGGAATGACTTGGTTGACACCGGCTGTAAATGGTCCTGGGAAATTAGCCTTGTCCAAGTAAGTGGCTGGAACGTCTACTGTATCTTTAGTATTGTCAGCCACGCCTTTTTGAACCTCAGCTGGAGTTGTTGCTGGCTGAACTTCACTTGCTTCACGGTCTTGTCCAGAAACTGTAGGCGCAGGATTTTTCGCAGGTTTAACCGCATCTTCTGTTTCTTTCTTAGATTCTGGTTTTGCTTGCACTTCTTCTTTTGGCGCTACCACTTGGTCTTTATCAGCTACATTCACTTTCTCTGGAGAGCTTGCAGTATCCAAGCTTGCTTTAGGTGTTGATTCTGCCTGTTCTGAAGGAAGAGCTACATCAACTGCTTTCTTGAGAACCTCTGCTGGTAAGTCGCTCTTTTCACTCACTGAAGCAGCGTCTGGTACGACTTGAGCAGGGGTTGGATTGACCACATCGGCACGTACAGAACTTGGTTGACCAACTAGGACAAAGAAGCCACTGGCTACAACAACTGAGGCAACACCGACACTAAGACGGCGAATAGACCAACGAGTATATCTTTGATTTGGATTGAATTTCATAGGATTCTCCTTAGAGTTTTTCTTTATTTGATGACTCTAGTATAATCTCCTAAAATTAAAAAGGATTAAGAAAAAGTTAAAATTTTTCTTAAATCCCTCTTATAAAATACTTATATTAATTTTTTTACGAATTTAATTCTGCCAAGTCATCTAGATACTGGTTGTTAATGACCGCCAAGATATAGGCATCTGCCTTCAAGAGATCATTAGGACCAAACTGGACATCCAAGGGTGAATTTTCTTGTTCACGAAATCCTAGGACATTGAGATTGTATTTGCCACGTAAATCTAGCTGGCTCAGACTTTGCCCTGCCCAAACACTCGGAATTTTCATCTCCACGATAGAGACATTTTTATCCAGCTGAAAGACATCAACATTGTTATGAAAGAGAATGGTCTGCGCTAGAGACTGCCCCATTTCATACTCAGGTGAGATAACTGAGTCGGCACCGATTTTTTCCAGTACCTTCTTGGCTGTCTGGCTTTTGACCTTGGCAATAACCCTCGGCACACCCAAGCTCTTACAATGCATAACCGCAAGCACACTCGACTCTAGATTTTCCCCTGTTGCGACTACAACCGTATCACAAGTATCAATTCCTGCAGTTCTGAGGAGTTCCTCGTCTGTAATATCGCCCACAACTCCACGCGCCAAAACTGGCTCAAATTGATTGATGTGCTCTGCGTGGTCATCAATGGCAATGATATTCATATCTTGCTTGGCTAGGGCCGTCAGGACACTACTCCCGAAAATCCCCAAACCTAAAATTCCAATCGTACGATCTGACATCGTTCTTCCTTTCTTATCCAATACTAATATCTGCTTTCATATACTGAATCAAATCTTTCTTATCAGGCTGGTAATCCGCTAGACTAACCAGCAAGGTCAAGGGACCGATACGGCCGATAAACATAAGCACCATGACAATGCTGAGAGCCAACTTGCCCAATTCTGGCGTCAGATTTGCCGTTACCCCAACTGTCGCAAGGGCGGAAATGGTTTCAAACATGAGGTAGATAAATCTCGGTGTCCCTTCTGCCGTAATTCCCAACAACATCAAACCCAACAAGAAGGTCATCAAAAAGATAATGAAGACACTAAAGGATTTTTGGACTGTTCGAGCCTCAATGGTTCTCTGCGCAACATTAGCATGAGGTAAGCCCAGCAACTCACTACGCGCAAAGACCAACAAAACAAAGAAAGTTGTAATCTTGAGTCCCCCAGCCGTCCCTCCAGGCGCCCCTCCGAGAAACATCTGTAGGATATAGATAAACAGGGTCACAGGCCGAGCTTGAGTGTAGTCAATAGAGGCAAAGCCAGCTGTTCTCATGCTGACGGTTTGGAAATAGCTAACCAGCACTTTCTCTGGGACACTGAGATTACCAATCGTTCCTGGATTGTGCCACTCCGTAAAGAGTGTGGACACTGTCCCAAACAGCAAGATCCCTGCAGTCAAGAAGAGAACCAGCTTGGTGTGAAAACGCAGACGGCGTTTTTTCTTCTTGTCAAACTGGGTTGCCAAGTCAAACCAGACCATAAAGCCCAGACCACCTGTGATAATCAAGCCAGCAATGACCAGATTGATCAAAGGATCCGTCTGATAATTCACTAAACTGCTACTGCCGAAATTATCAAAACCAGCATTACAAAAGGCTGAAATGGCTAAAAAAATCGAGGTGAAAATCCCCCGTCCCCAGCCGAACTCAGGAATAAAACGAAAACTTAGCAGGAAGGCACCCAAGCCCTCCACCAGAAAAGTCGTCAAAAAGATGGAGCGGATAAAGGCCTTCAGCGACCGAGTCTCCCCATAGCTAAAGCTCTCCTGAATGGTTTCACGACTGCGAAGACTGAGTTTTTGCTTCCCTTGAATATAAAAGACCCCGATAAAGGTCATGAGCCCCAGACCACCAATCTGTATCAAGAGCATACAAATCAACTGCCCCCAGACATTATAGGTGGTAGCCACCGGCTGCGTAAAGAGACCCGTCACACAGACCATAGAAACCGTCGTAAAGAGATGGTCAAAATAAGTAGCCTGAGAACCACTTGCCTGAACAAATGGCAAACTCAAAAGAAGAGAGCCTATCAAAATAACTCCAGCGAAACTCAGAAAAATCCGACGAGCTGGCGAAAGTCCGCCCAAGGCTCTTTCAATTTTTTTCACAAATATTTTGAATAACATACATCCATTGTACCATAAAAAGAAAGAGAGTAGCTAAATCTGAAAGGCAATCTCAAGGCAGAGTTCCAAGGCCTTCTCGAAAGCTTCTGAACCCCAGTCACGACTATCGTACTGGTCCAAGTCTGCTAAGGAATCAGCCGTGAACAACAACTCTCCCCATAGAACCCCACGCAGTTGGGCTACTGCCGCAAGCGCAGAACACTCCATCTCCACAACAGCACAGCCTTCTTCCTTACGATAAGCCACCTTTTCAGCAGTTTCTCGATAAAAACCGTCTGTCGTCCAAGTCATAACTTCTTCATAAGGAATCTCTCTGTCTCCCAAAACCTGCTCGATAGCAGCAATAGCCTCTGGCTGCATTTCCATATAACGAGAAGGTGCCACATAGTGATAACTAGCTCCTTCGTCTCGTAAAGCCCGAACAGGGACTAGAAAGGCATTCTCCTCTATATCAGCTAGCACACCACAGGTACCAGTAGAAATCATCTGCTCCACACCGTAGCCAATCAACCAATCCATAAACTGGGCTGCTGGAGCGGAGCCGACAGGTGCCTGAGCCAGACAGATCTCCTCACCTTTGTAGTTCACGACATAGACTGGATAGGACTTGGTCGCAGAAACAAATTCGCCAACACAGTCCGCCCCTACTTCCCTTGCATAGCGGTCAATCTCCTCACCTAAAAAAGCATAGACACACTTCTTGGGCAAGTGCAAATCTAGCCCCTCGTGATTGGGCATAATGACCGCCTGAGGATTGTCATCAAACTCTAAAATAGGAATCGCATGTTTCTGAATCATAGGCTACCTCCTCTAATTTTGTACTATTGTATCAAAAGCTGACCAATAGTCAAGGAGGAAACTGATGAACTGAGTCAGTAAACAAAGACGGGTAGCCTAACAATTGTAACTTTGAAAGCTACAATTGTAAAATCACTCGTAATATATCAATCTATCACCGATATAAAAAGGATAACATTTCTCTTAGAATGCTATCCTTTTTTGTTTATCCTCGTCTACCAGGGGCTGGACCGCCAGAACCTCCATTCAGACCTCCGCCTCCAGGCATAGAATTGACAATATCTGTTTGTTTTTCGCCGTTGATGTAGATATCCCCACCTGTGTAAGTTGCTGTTCCATCAAAGTCAAAGCCTGATTGTCCTATCAATTTAATGGTTCCACCGGTAACCGTGATATTCCCGTTTGAGTCAATTGGATCTGTGTCCCCTTGACCGACTTCTACAGTTAAATTGCCCCCTGTCATAGTAAAGTAAATATCACTTTGCTGGGCATTTTTATTAGCTGCATTCACCCCATCATCTGTCGAGTAGACATTGATATCACCACCATTGATCGTAATGCCTTTTCCTTCAATTCCTTCAGTCGCATTCTTGACTGTGTAAGTACCGCTATCAATCACTAGGCTGCCAGAAGCGTGAATGCCATCATCCCCTGCTGTGACTGTTATGGTATTGTTAGCTAAATACATATTTCCGACAGTCATATCGTCATCATTGTCAACTTTGACACCATCTTCCTTAGCATCGATGGTCATGGTTGTACCAGTGATGTTAAGTTCATCATTGACATTAAAGGCATCACCAACTGATGTGATGTTAAAGCTTCCACCTGTGATGTGGAGGGTGTCGTTAGCCTTGATAGCATTGCTTTTCTTGCCATCTACAGTAAGAGTACCTGAGCCATTGATGGTCAAATCAACCTTTGAAAAGAGAGCGGCATTTGCCTTTTCATCACTGTTAGAGCTTGAGTCTGAGAGACTGTTTGTCGTCCCTTCTGCTAAACTGAGGTAGACATGACCTGCGCTTGTAGCCGAAATAGCTGCATCTGTATTGGTCATGGTCGCGCCTTTGAGAACAAGTTTCACATCATCAGACTTATCAGCTGCAATTTTAATTTGCACTCCGTCAGACTGACCAGAAATGACATAGGTACCTGCTTTTGAGATAGTCACTGTTGAGCCAGAAACTGTCACACCGTCTCCAGAGACACTTGCAGATGAGCCTGACAATTCAATCTTAGAAGCTGTACTTTCATCATAAGAAGTGTCGTAGTCCTTTTCTGTAAAGTAAGAAGATTGACTGTTTTTAGCTGAAGTTGTGATGGCAGTAGTATCTGCCGCTGCAGTTGTACCTGACTTGGTCGTTGACTGACCACAAGCTGTCATCAAGGTCAGAGCTGTTACACTGGTTAAGATTAGGGTCCATTTTTTTGATTTCATACTTTGTTCCTCGTCTTCCTTTAGCTTGAACTTAGTTTACAGGGGAAGTCTGAAAAAAATCTAAACTTTTTCTGAAAGTTTCCTTAAGTTCAGTTTCGGTTAAGTTATCTTTAACAAAAGTTTTAGGAAAGTTCCCTAGACTAGTTGCAAGCAAGTTTACCTTGTTTAATCTATGATTTATCTGAAGGAGATGGACTTATGAAACCAATTGAAACAAGCTTTAAACGAATTGAAACCAAATATGTCGTTGCCAAGACTGACTTGGCTAATTTAATAGAAGACTTAAAAATATACCTCGTCGAGGATGATTATCCAACATCAACCATTTCCAACATCTACTTTGATACAGAGCAATTTGATATGATTCAGGATGATGGGCAGGGTACTAAGCGCAAAGAAAAGATTCGGATGCGAACCTATCTCAGTCAAGTCCAGCCTGATAGTCAGGTGTTTTTAGAAATCAAATCCAAGGATAGAACTGGTGTTGGACGAAAATATCGTCTCTTGTCGACTCCCCAGTCTATCACCCAGTTTATGACAAAAGGGCAGCTGGATAGCAGCATCAAGGATCAAATGATGATTGAAAAAATCCAGCAACTCCAAGAGGAATATCAGCAAGCCATCATCCCTCGTATGTATATCTACTACGACCGCTTTTCTCTCAAGGAAAAGAAAGAAATTAGCGGATTTCCCTACAATAAGATTCGTGTCACCATTGACCAAAATCTAACCTATCGTGATGATAATGTCAGTTTATTTTCAGGAAAGGACGGTTTCCCTCTACTAAACGAGGACATTGTCATCATGGAAATCAAAGCACCAGGTAGAAAACCCCAATGGCTACAAGACATTCTCGACCAATATGGACTGGTAGAACAGAAATTTTCAAAATACAGCTGCGCCTACCACAAGTCTCAAGGGCTGGACTATAGCCCACGACCAAGCACAGAAAGTGTAGGTACTACTTATGTCTAATATTTTTAACTCTATTTTCAACAGTACAACTGCCACTGCCAATCCTATCCAGCTCTTTCTGGCTCTCTTGGTCAGCCTAATTTTAGGTTTGGCGCTGACCTGGGCCTACAAACACCGCACCCTCTACACACGGGAATTCGCTATTAGTTTGACCCTACTCCCCTGCTTGATGACCTTGGTCATCTTTCTGGTAAATGGTAGCCTAGGAACCTCTATCGCCGTTGCAGGAACCTTTAGCCTCATTCGTTTCCGTTCAGCTACCAGTGGCTCACGGGAACTAATTGCTATCTTTCTTGCCATGATTATCGGGCTGGCGGCAGGGACAGGATACCTAGCTCTAGCGGTTCTCTTCACCGTCTTTATCTTAGCAGTATGGCTTCTTTTGGAAAAACAACAAAGCAAGAGCAATCACCAACGTCGCAGACTATTGACCATTACAATTGCCAACCAAGAAGAAAAACTCCAAACTATCCAATCTGGGCTGGCACAATACTGTACTGAATTAGACCTCATCTCCATTGATACCAGCAATGATGGACAACAAGTCACCACTGTCTATGAAGTGGATTTCAAGGCTCAAACCGATGATTTCCAAATCATCCATTACCTCACTAAAGAACAAGATACTTACCAGGTTTCCCTGACAAAAAACGCCAAGAAAAGAAAGAATTTGTAGAACTTCTAGCGTAAAACCTAGCAAAAAGCTAGGTCAGCACTCAATTTTAAGAAGAAAAAAGTTAACCTGATTTACGATAAAAGGCATCCTATCAACGTTTTTTAAACACTTGATATGATGCCTTTTTCTAATTTTAGTGACTTTTCGTACAGTCTCTTTATTTAACAGGTATCTCCTTAATCACGCGCGCAGGATTTCCAGCTAGGACAACGTTGTCGCCAAAGGACTTGGTGATCACATCCTGTCTATCTTGCTAAACGAATACGAGTCACGATTCCGTCTGGATCTGTGATTTCCAACTGGCTAGATGTCAGCCACTTAACTGGTGCATCAACTTCTTGCGCTCGCTGGGCAATCGTTAACAGTTCTTCTTTACGAGCGACTTCAATGACATAGTAGGCTAAACCTGGCAAACCTGCCTTACGCGGAGCCAGATTTTTTCCTCCCCATTCGTTGACTGCCAAATGATGATGATAATCTCCAGCCGCAATCCAACTAGCACTAGGCACACTGAATTTATCCTCTAGTCCTAACACTTTTTGATAAAACTGGCTGGACTTTCGACTATCCTTGACGGAAAGATGGATATGCCCCATTCTCGTACCTTCTGCTAGGATAAAGGGCTCTACTCTTTCCCCCAACTCATAGATATCCTGCGCCGCAAGAGCCTCTGTCACCCCGATAATGCGTCCATCTTCTCGAATATCCCATGTGGAAACTGGCTTATCTCGATAGAGCTCGATGCCATTCCCCTCCAAATCCTCCAAGTAAAGAGCCTCACTGTAACCGTGATCTGCACCGCCAACAAGAGGAATCTGTAAATCTGTCAGGTGTTTCAAGACATCAGCCAAAGCCTTTCGTGTCGGCAAGAGAATGGCCAGATGGTAAAGGCCATAATGTTCCCTTACTTCTCCACTCTCTTGTGCTTGAATCAGCTGTACCAAGGCTTTTCCACCCAGGCCTAGAACTACCTCTGTCTCAGTTTGAGATAAGATTTCTAAACCAATAACTTGCTGATAAAAGGCTGTTTGACTTGCCAAATCCTTTACATTTAAAACTGCCTCTGCCAAATAAATGTGGCTCTTGTATTCATAGGTCATAAATAGTCCTCTTTTCTGTTGTAATATTTTTTGTTACAACTATTATATCATTCCCATCAAGAAAGTCAAGCCAGACAACTTGAAGCCTCTATTCTAACAAAAAGAGATCAATGTTCTCCATCAACCTCTTTCTTATCATTTATTCTTTTTACTAAGTAAGATGAATACTTTACCTATGACTTACTATTTTCAGCCTAGTTTACCCACTCACCATTGCCATTTACATAGTAACCATCTGGTGTTGTTGTGCTGACTGCCAAAGCTCCTGAACCATATGCATAGTACCAGTATTGACCAACTTTAAACCAACCTGTCTTCATGATACCTGATTGATCAAGATAATACCAAGTACCATTTTCCTTATACCAGCCTGTCTTCATAGCTCCTGAGCCATCAAAGTAGAACCATCTGCTACCATCTGTTCCCCAGCCTGTAAACATCGCGCCTGAATTATCAAGGAAATACCATGTTCCATCAACTTCTACAAATCCAGTCTGCATGACACCTAAATCATTCAAGTAGTACCATTTACCACCTGTTTTCACCCAGCCTGTCTTCACATCACCAGACTCATAAAAATACCATTTACCATTAGATTGCACCCAGCCAGACTGACTAGATGTAGATGTTCTAAAATCTTTCAACGATTTTTCTACAACTGTAGCTTTACTTTTAACTGTTGAAAGATTTGATGCGGTCACTTCTGTATATTGAATAGCAGAACCATAGCCACCAGCCAATTCTTCTGAAGAAGCATCATCACCTAAAGCTAGAGAAATCGTTGCTACTTGCTGAGAGCTGGCTGCGTTTTTAAAGGCTGCGAGACCCACATAGGTAAATTTAGAATTGACCAAAACCTCATAATAACCTGTAAATTCTTTAGAGGTTCCACCCTTCTTTTTCGCTACATAATTCGCCTTCTCAGCATGCCAGTTTTCAATTGCTTTTAGAAAACCTTCATAGTTTACATCTAAAGCTTCTCCTCTTATACTATTACTAGATGGAAAAGCAGTCCAGATTTCTTTAGTAGAAAGACGCTCAGGTTTCAAAGCTACTGACACCTCAGTAGCGCGTACAAAAGCAGTTTTCTCAAGATCAGTAGACCATTTAATAGGGACATACTTATCTACCAAACCTTCATCAGCTGCTTCCTTACGAATCTTATTGATTGCATCCAAAATAGCTTGTTTGTTTGGAGTCAAAAATTCTCCCTTGATTCCGACCAAAACGTTGCCACTAGAAGGTTTTAGCACCTCTGAGGTCAATACATTTTCATTTTTACCATTAATAGATTGTGTTGCCACCAATCTGTCATTCGCAAAAACATCAGTTGTCAAAACTGCTCCAGCCAAGGTCAAGGCCAAGGCACTAGCAAATACAATTTTCTTCATCTGATTTCTCCTTTTATCGTTTGAATAGTATCTTGAAAAACACTTTTCGACACTTGATTATATCATATTTTTCTACTACTTGTCTGTTTCTACTAATACTATTCTATTAAAAACTCATCACTATTCTGCAAGAGTAGAAGCTTTCATTCTTTTATTTCACAACAAGCTCATAACGTGTCTTACTGGTGAAGGTTTGACCTGCTTTGAGAATGACTTGGTCTTTGAGATCACTGTGGATGGCATCTGGTAAAGCTTGCGCTTCAAGGGCAATTCCATTGTGCTGTACCATTGGCTGACCTCCTATGATGACACTTTCATCCACAAAGTTTGCTGTGTAGACCACAAAGCAAGGAGCCTCTGTCTTGAAAAGCAAGAAGCGACCTGAATTTTGGTCATAAAGGAATCCAGCATTGTCATAACCTGCAGGAAGGGCAAATGGATGATCCAAACCAGATACCAGTTGGATTTGCTCATCTTCTTCTGCAAAGATATCCTTGAGCAAAGCACCATTGTAAATGTGTTTAATCATATCGCGATCATCATCTGGAGTTTTGGCCGGAACACCGTCTGGAGCGATTGGGTAAATACCCTCTGTGTTTAGTTGGAAGACATGACGGTCAATTGTCTGCGTGAAATCACCAGACAAGTTGAAATAGCTGTGGTTGGTTGGATTGACCAGCGTATCCTGATCTGTCGTCACCTTGTAGCTAATTTCATAGGCACCAGTTTCTTCCAAGTGGTAACTGATCCAAATCTTGAGATTGCCAGGGAACCCTCCTGTCCCATCTGTACGCTCTGTGTAGAGGGTTAAGCCATGGTCACTCACTTCAACTAGTTCAAACAAGCTAGAATCCCAACCAGTTGAACCACTGTGGTTACAATTGCTAGCATTGTTGACTTCAAGGTCATAGGTCTTGCCATTAAGCTCAAAGGTCGCACCTGCAATACGTCCTGCTACAGGACCTACGCTAGCTCCATGTTTGGGACTATTGCCTACATAGCTATCAAAATCATCAAAACCCAAGATAACATTGGCAAAATTTCCAGCTTTGTCAGGTGTGACATAGCGCAAGATGGTCGCACCATAAGTCATAACCTCAAGCTGGTAGCCACCGTCTGTCTCAAAGCGATAGGCCAAGACATCTTGTCCCTCAACATTTCCAAATACACGCTCTGTATATGCTTTCATTCTGTTCTCCTTTTACTATTTCTATCAAGCAAACAAACCATAGAAAGCGAATTGACAATCTATGGTTTGCCTGATGATATACAAATCCCCTTGTCAAGGATTCATAAATACTATCTTACTTTTGATATTCGTGGATGATCACACCTTGTACCACACGGTTTACTGTACCTGTAGGAGACGGTGTATCTGGTTTATTTTCTACCTTGAGTGAAGTCAATAGGGCAAAGAGTTGGGCATAAACGATGTAAGGGAAGACACGGTAAATATCATTCAAGACACCGCCACAACCAAGTGCCACTTCTTTGACATTTTCAAGACCAAAGGCTTGATCACTCAAAAGCACAACACGGCGAGCAATCTGGTCACCAGCAACTTCACGAACCAAGTCCAAGTCGTACTTACGAGTGTAGTCTGTCGTTGTACCAAAGACTAAAACAACTGTATCTTCGTTGATAAGAGATTTTGGACCGTGACGGAATCCGACTGGGCTTTCATACATAGTCGCAACTTGACCAGCAGTTAGTTCCAAAATCTTGAGCTGAGCTTCATGAGCAAGTCCAAAGAATGGACCAGCGCCTAGATAGATGACACGGTTAAAGTCTAGGTCAACAAGTTCTTTGACATCTTCTGCATTGTCTAGAATTTTACGGGCAAGACTAGATACAACTTCAAAACGTTCAGCTTTCACAGCAAATTCTGTAGGATCAAAGACCAAGAGAGCTGTCAACATCATAGACGTAAAGCTAGAAGTCATGGCAAATCCAGCATCATTGGAAGCAGCTGGTTGCAAAAGCAAGAGATTGCGGTCATCTCCATGAGCTTGCAGAGCCAATTTACCGTCCGCTGCACAAGTAATCGTCACTTGATAAAGCTCATCCACCAAGGCTTTGGCCAAATCAACAGTCGCCACACTTTCAGGCGAGTTCCCACTACGAGCAAAAGACACGAGGACAGTCGCCACATCTTTTTTCAAATAAGTTTCTGGATTGGCAACGATATCTGTTGTCGCAATAGCATTGAAATTCCATTTGCGTTCGTCATAGACTTCCTTAAAGTAAGGTACCAAGGTATCTCCCACATAAGCAGAAGTCCCAGCACCTGTCAAGATAACCTTGATATAGTCATGTTTATTAGCAATCCCTTGTAGGAAGGCTGCAATTTCTTCACGTTTTGCTTGATAAGATTCAAAAGCTTCTTTCCATACATCAGGCTGTTGGTAGATTTCACGTGTAGTGATTTCTGCACCCAATTCAATCAAGTCTTCTTTTGTATAATGTAACATTGATTCCCTCTTTTTCTATTAAATATGGGAATGGGAGTAAGCCCCATTCCCATGTATATTCTATATAAAATGCTCTAACGATTTTCACGTTGTCACATCTTATTGAATCGAGTTCCAACTAAAATCTTTGGGAAAAAGACCGATTATCGTCGGAGCATCGCTCCATCCTCCTATCGCCTATTTTCCCTATGATTTTCACGTTGTCACATCTTATTCATCTTCGTCATCATCGAAGCCCGCTAACAGGTCATTAACTTTCACAATGCTTTCTGCAGCACGGTTCTTATAGTCCGCATCTGCACCTGTAAGGCTCGCATTGATAAATTCAATCACCATTGGAAGATTCATCCCTGCGTAAAGGTCAATATCACGACCTTCCATAATCAAACGGCTTACCACGTTACATGGTGTTCCACCAAGAAGATCCGCAAAGACTAGGAAATCATCCAATCCTTCAATAGCTGCTTCAAATTTTGCAGTAAATTCTTCTGGGCCGTCTTCTGGAAGAAGAGCCACTGCATGAATATTGTCTTGTGGACCCATGATCATTTCAGTGCTACCTTTAAGTTCTTCACAGAAGCGACCATGACTCACCAAAATTAATGATTTCGTCATAAATTATGCGCCCATTCCAAGCAAGAATTTACCGATGAATGAAAGACCTACTGCAAGAACGATAATGATACCGATCGCTTTAGTAGAGTTCATACCTTTCTTACCAAGCAACCAGAAGATAAAGGCAGTAAAGATTGCTGGAAGCAAACGTGGGAAGATTTGGTTCAAGATGTCTTGGAAGTCAATCATCTTTTCACCGATTGGCAATTTGTAAGAAATTTCAAAGTTGATCATTGTTGCTACAAGAGCACCCATCATGAAAACACCAAGTACAGATGCAGCGTCAATCAAAGCTGTCAAAGTACTTTGCATGTTGTTGATAAGGTTAACCCCTTCTTTGTAAGCAAATTCCAACTGTTTCCAACGGAAGATGTCATAAGCAACTGCAACTGCGATCCAAAGGAAGATACCCCAAGGTTGGCCAGCGATAGCCATAGTTGCTGCGATAGATCCCATGATAGCAGGTACAAGTGAACCAAAGATAGTATCTCCAAGAGGAGCGAATGGTCCCATCAAACCTGTCTTGATACCGTTAACGGCATCTTTTGAACCTACACCATCTTTTTCTTCCATGGCAAGGTCAAAACCAGCGATAATTGTGTGGAAGAATGGTGAAGTATTGAAGAATTGAGTATGAACTTTCATCATTTCTTTCAATTCAGGAGTTCCATCCCCATACATTTTACGCAATTGAGGCAAGATCATGTACAGGTAACCAGAAGCTTGCATACGTTCGTAGTTCCAACCTAATTGGAAAGTAAACAAGCTACGTTTGTTGATTTGATTAAAATCTTCTTTTGTAAGTTTGTAATTAGAATTCGTCATCTTCGATTTCCCCACTTTCTGATGGTGTAGAAGGTGCTACCACAGCTACTTTTTGGCTATTTTTGAAGTGAAGCACTGCAAGGAAGATACCTACGATAGAGATACCAATCATAGACAAACCTTTAAAGTTGTTGACAAAAGCAATTTTTTCAGCAACATCTTTAGGTAGAGTACCTACGATACCAGCAACAGCGCCACCAAGACCTGTTACATATGAGTAAAGAACAGTCAACATAGCTGTCAAACCAAATCCCATAGCAAGGTAGTGAAGGTTACGTTTAACTGGAAGGTAACGAAGCAAGATTGCAAATCCAAGACCTGGAAGCATACGTCCTGCAAGTGTCAAGCCATCTGCAACCCATTGGTATTCTTTAACGAAGTCTACGACTGATTGTACAAAGGCACCACCAAAGGCAAGCGCGAAGAAGACTGGAAGGGCACGAGATAAAGCCCAAGGAATCGCACCAAGCAAGTAGTTGCGTTCAATACCTTTATAGTCAAATCGTTCAATTGCTGCATCCACACGGTGAGCGAAGAAAGTAGTGGTCATACGACCAAGAACGTCGAAGTAAGTCAAGAGAGCTGCTACTGGCACAGCGATTGTTGTAATCGCAAGTGCTGTATCGATACCTTGTGAAACAGAGAAAGCTGTCGCAAGAACCGCACCAGAAGTTGCGTCGATACGAGAAGCACCACCGAAGGTACCAACCCCAAGAACGAACAGTTGCAAGTTACCACCGATAAGCAGACCAGTAGTCACATCTCCCATGATTAAACCAGTAATGAAACCAGCAAATACAGGGGAACCTGCAGATGAAACGATCGTCAACTCATCACAGATTTGATAAGCTGAGTACAAAGTGAGAAGTAAAATTTGCCACCATTGTATCATAACAATGACCTCCTAAAAATTTTTTCCTATTTTAATAAGCTCAAAAAGTCTGAAACTGGATCATTTGGAACCATTTGAGCAGTAAGTTTAACACCTTTTTCTGCCAATTTGTGGAAGTCTTCCACATCCTTGTCCACTACGTTGATAGAACGTGTGATGGCGCGAGTTTCTGGTGTTTGAGACATATTCCCAACATTGAGGGTTTCAAGTGGTACACCTGCTTCGACCAAACCAAGGAAACGGTCTGGTTTACGAGCAACGATAAAGAGACGTTGGCTATCGTATTTTCCAGCAAGAATATTGGCTGCCGCTTTTTCAATTGGCAAAATACTCAATTTCACACCTGGTGGTGTCGCAAGTTTCAAACCACTCTTTTCAACGTCGTTGTTGACAACTTCGTCATCTACAACCATAATACGTGAAACATTTAGTTTTCCAGCCCAAAGATTGGCTACTTGTCCGTGGATCAAACGTCCATCGATACGGCATCCTACAATTGTCATAAGTTTTCCCCCTTTATGTGTTTTAGTGTAGGTTTACGAGTTAAATGAATCTCTTCTTTATATTGACCTTCTGTTTCAAAGATGATGATGCGGTTAGCACCTTCCTTGAGATAGCTATGAGGAATATAAAGCGAGAGGGTTGGGCCGACGTTCCAAAAACGTCCTAGATTCTGCCCATTGACAAAGGCAACTCCCTTACCAAACTCAGACAAGTCTAGGTAAGTATCTTTTGGCTCTTGGACTGTAAAGTCATAAGCGTAAAAGGCTGGTTGTCCTTGAGTCCATCCTTTTGAAAAATCAATTTTCTCAGGATTATCTAGTGGGAGTGGATAGTGTTTCCAATTAAGTAAGAAGTGTAAATCCTTACAAACCCCTGTTCGGATCCCTTTACGTTGTGTATCCGCTAAGAACTTATGCCCATAGTTGACACGCCCCATATTTTCTATCAATATATCAATCCTAGACAGCGCTTTCTTTTGACCTTGATAAAAAATATCTTCCCCAATCTCGGTTTGATATTGGGTTTCAACCCACTGACCATCGATATAAAGCTGAGCCCTATCTCGACCATCAATGATACGAAGTCTTTCTTCTTCTGCATCCCAGTTTGTTTCTGTTCGATAGAGTAAGTAGCCATAACTTTGTCCCAACTCCTCCATCTTTTGAGGATAGAGACTTTCTATCGGACTAGACAAGCTATCTAAGGTTTCAAATAAGGAAACTTTCTCAGCAAGTGGAATAGCGTCCACTTTCATACTCTCCTTATAGAGCGGTTCCAACTGCGGATACTCTGGGAAATGTGTCGCCATCATCTTCTTGACTGCCAAGTACTTGGCAGTTGGATTTCCTTCTTCATCCAGAAGGGCATCGTAATCATAAGATGTGACTTGTGGCAAATCCAAGGTCCCTCGAGCCGAGCAACCATTCATGAAGCCAAAGTTTGTACCGCCATGGAACATGTAGAGATTGATGGAACCTTGCTCCAAAACCTCACGAACTGCATCTGCCAATTCTTTTGGATCCCGTGTGATAATCGGTTCTTTCCAACGATTGAACCAGCCATCCCAGAACTCCATACACATGAGAGGCCATTTCTTGCCATGCTCATCAAAGAATTCCTGCATCTGTGAAAAGTTATATGGAGCCTTAGAACCAAAGTTCCCTGTTACAAAGAGATCATCTTCGATTAAAGTTCCTGCTTTCAGAGTAGCTCGCCATGGACCATCTGATGTAAAGAGGGGACAGGTTACGCCACGCTCTTCCATCAACTGTCGAATGGCTCTCAAGTAAACCTTATCTTCTCCATAAGAACCATACTCATTTTCAACCTGCATCATGAGAATATTGCCACCATTATCCAACAAATGTGGAACCAGTCTTGGCAAGAGTTGATCATAATAGCGACTCACAGCTTCAATATAGGCTGGGTCGGATGAGCGAATTCGCATATTCTTGGTTAAAAGCCAAGCTGGTAAGCCACCGAATTCCCATTCTGCACAGATAAAGGGAGACGGACGAACTATAGCATATAGGCCCAAATCTTGTGCTATCTGGAGAAATCTCTCCAAATCCTGAGAACCTTCAAAGTTAAACTCACCTTCACGAGGCTCATGTAAATTCCAAGCTACATAAGTCTCTACTGTATTAAAACCAAGAGCCTTCAAGTTATAAAGCGAATGATACCAATCCTCTGAAGGAACTCTAAAATAATGAATGGCTCCAGATAAAATCTTAAATGCTTTTCCATCGAGATAGAAATCATCCCGTATCTCAAATCGTGTCATATTTTTACCTTCTAACAACTAAAGCTTGCGCTTTCATTTGTTGATATAGTAACTATATATCAATATTTTGCATTTGTCAATAGGCTTTCACAATTTTTTTCATTTTTAACTAACTTTTACACAAAAAACTTATAAAAGTCTCTAATTTATAATAATAGTATCCTTTAAAAACCATGTATAAAAATGTATGATTTTCTATTAATTTCGATGTAAATTAACCTTATACCCTATTATTCTAATTTTTTTATTCAAAAGTCTACTATTCTTTTCAATTTTATGGTAAAATTTTTAGTGGAAAAGGAAAATCGAGGTGAAAATATGGCAATTCCAAAGTATCAATATATTAAAGATGAGTTAAAGAACAAAATCATTTCTGGTCAATTTGCCAGTGGAGATAAATTCTATACTGAAGCAGAATTGATTGCAATGTATGATGTAAGTTCTATAACCGTTGTCCGCGCCTTAAACGACCTTGCCAAAGATGGCTATATTGTCCGTCAACAAGGAAAGGGTACATTCGTTTCACGCGCACGCAAACATAAACTCGTAGAGTTTTCAGATGTAGAAGTTTTTGAAACTAAAGATGATAAAGTTACTGTCCTTTCTATTGAACGTGGCAACAAATTAAACTACTTAGAAAAACTTGGACTACGTGGTGATCAGTTCTACTACAAGATTGAACGTGTACGCGAAACAAATGGTGTCGCATACATCTACCACACATCTTACATTCCAGAACAATACATCAACGCAAATTATCCAAATCTTGAATATTATAGCTCTATCTATAACCGTTTCAAATTGGATTACCACATTCACATGAATGATGAACATTTTGAAGAAATCAATGAAATAGCATTTCCAACTCCAGAACATGCGGCTTCAGTCCTCGGAGTTGATGAGCAATTCCCAACCGTCTTACAAACCAAGACTACTAAGCTAGAGTCTACTGGTCAAGTTCTTGCATACAGCGAAACTTATAAACGAGCGGATTACTACAAGATCAAATTCATTTCATGTGATCGTGATCACTAAGAAGAAAGCCTGAGCCTAATCGCTTGGGCTTTTCTATATATATTAAAGCACAAAAAAGCGACTATGAAAACGCTATTAATACTCAATGAAAATCAAAGAGCAAACTAGGAAACTAGCCACAGGCTGTACTTGAGTACGGCAAGGCGACGTTGACGTGGTTTGAAGAGATTTTCGAAGAGTATAAATATATTTATTTGTAGCACTTGTACTAAAAATAAGTTAAAAATCACTGATTTTTCCTTGATTTTACCTTCTTATACAAATTGCTATTTCCAAAATCTTATGATTCCCTCCGTTTATTATAGTTATTATATAAATTTACTTGACTTTTTACTATATAGATAATAAAATTAAATTGGTTTTATGTAAACGTTATCAAAATAGTTGTATCAAGGAGGTTTTATCATGAAACTAAACAAGAAACAGCGTTTCTCAATCCGCAAGTATGCGGTCGGAGCAGCTTCTGTACTGATAGGCTTTACCTTCAGTACTCAAGCCGTATCTGCAGATGGACTCACACCCGCACCAAAAGCTCCTGAAACTTTGCAAGCTGTACCGGATAGACCACAGACATCAGAAGCACCAATCCAAGATAAAAAAGAAAAACTTGCAGAACAAGCTGATAAAACTGTAAAAGATGAAGTCAAAACTGAAAAGGAGGCTGTTAACACAGTCCTTCCAAAAACAGAAAATGCAGTAGCACCAATAGTGACAGAACATGCCAGCCCAGCCCCCACTATGGAAGCAGAAAGCGCAACTCAAGTGGAAAAAAGCGCAGAGAGTGCCAATACTGAGAAGAAAAACGAGCCTGCTACTCCTGCTGTACTCGCTCCGACTACTGAACGTGCCACTCAAGTAAATGAAAAACTAGCGAAAAAGAAAATTGTTTCTATTGATGCTGGACGTAAATATTTCTCACCAGAACAGCTCAAGGAAATCATTGATAAAGCGAAACATTATGGCTACACTGATTTACACCTATTAGTTGGAAATGATGGGCTCCGCTTCATGTTGGACGATATGAGCATCACAGCTAACGGCAGGATCTATACGAGTGACGATGTCAAACGTACCATTGAAAAAGGTACAAATGATTATTACAACGATCCAAACGGCAATCACTTAACAGAAAGTCAAATGACAGATCTGATTAACTATGCCAAAGATAAAGGTATCGGTCTCATCCCAACAGTAAATAGTCCTGGTCACATGGATGCGATCCTCAATGCCATGAAAGAATTAGGAATCCAAAATCCTAACTTTAGCTATTTCGGGAAGGAATCAGCCCGTACCGTAGATCTTGACAACGAACAAGCAGTCGCTTTTACAAAAGCCCTTATCGATAAATATGCTGCTTATTTCGCAAAAAAGACTGAAATCTTCAACATCGGACTTGATGAATATGCCAATGACGCAACAAACGCTAAAGGTTGGACTGTCCTTCAAACAAAAGGAAAATATAGTAAATTCATCACTTACGCTAATGATCTTGCTCACATCGTCAAGTCGCACGGCCTCAAACCAATGGCCTTCAATGATGGTATCTACTATAATAGTGATACTAGCTTCGGAACTTTTGACAAAGATATCATCGTTTCAATGTGGACTGGTGGTTGGGGAGGTTACGACGTCGCTTCTTCTAAACTTCTAGTAGAAAAAGGTCACCAAATCCTAAACACTAACGATGCTTGGTACTATGTTCTTGGGCGAAATGCAGATGGCCAAGGTTGGTACAACCTTGATCAAGGCTTAAACGGTATCAAGAACACTCCAATCACTTCGGTACCAAAATCCGACGGTGCAACTATTCCATTCATCGGTGGTATGGTAGCTGCTTGGGCTGACACTCCATCTGCACGTTATTCACCGTCACGCCTCTTCAAACTCATGCGTCAATTCGCAAATTCTAATGCTGAATACTTCGCAGCTGATTATGAGTCTGCAGAACAAGCACTTAACGAGGTACCCAAAGACCTTAACCGTTATACTGCAGAAAGCGTCGCAGCAGTTAATGAAGCAACAAAAGCTATCCGTTCGCTTGATAGTAACCTCAGCCGTGCCCAACAAGACACGATTGACCAAGCAATTGCAAAACTTCAAGAAGCAGTCAGCAATTTGACCTTCACACCAGAAGCTCAAAAAGAAGAAGATGCTAAACGTGAAGTTGAAAAACTTGCCAAAAACAAGGTAATCTCAATCGATGCTGGACGCAAATACTTTACTCTTGACCAACTCAAACGTATCGTAGATAAGGCTAGCGAACTCGGATACTCTGATGCCCATCTCCTTCTAGGAAATGATGGTCTTCGTTTCCTACTCGATGATATGACCATCACTGCTAACGGAAAAACCTATACAAGTGATGATGTCAAAAATGCTATCATCCAAGGAACGAAAGCTTACTACGACGATCCAAACGGGACTGCACTTACACAGGCAGAAGTGACAGAACTAATTGAATACGCTAAATCTAAGAGCATCGGTCTCATCCCAGCTATCAACAGTCCAGGTCACATGGATGCTATGCTGGTTGCCATGGAAAAATTAGGTATTAAAAATCCTCAAGCCCACTTTGACAAAGTCTCCAAAACAACTATGGACTTGAGAAACGAAGAAGCGATGAACTTTGTAAAAGCCCTCATCGGTAAATACATGGACTTCTTTGCAGGTAAAACAAAAATTTTCAACTTTGGTACTGACGAATACGCTAACGACGCGACTAGTGCCCAAGGCTGGTACTACCTCAAATGGTATCAACTCTATGGCAAATTTGCCGAATATGCCAACACCCTCGCTGCTATGGCCAAAGAGAGAGGTCTTCAACCAATGGCCTTCAACGATGGCTTCTACTATGAAGACAAGGATGATGTTGAGTTTGATAAGGATGTCATCATCTCTTACTGGTCTAAAGGATGGTGGGGTTACAATCTTGCAACTCCTCAGTACCTAGCAAGCAAAGGCTACAAACTCCTCAACACCAACGGAGACTGGTACTATGTTTTAGGCAATCACAAACCAGACGAATCTTATCCACTTTCAAAAGCAGTTGAAAATTCTGGTAAAGTTCCATTCAATCAACTTGCTTCTACCAAGTATCCTGAAGTAGATCTTCCAACAGTCGGAAGTATGCTTGCTATCTGGGCAGATAAACCAAGTGCAGAGTACAAGGAGGAAGAAATCTTTGAACTCATGACTGCCTTTGCAGACCACAATAAAGACTACTTCCGCGCTAATTATAATGCTCTCCGCGAAGAAATCGCACAAATTCCTGAAAACTTAGAAGGATACAGCAAGGAAAGCTTAGATACCCTAAGTGCAGCTAAAACAGCTCTAAATTACAACCTCAACCGTAATAAACAAGCTGAAGTTGACACACTTGTAGCCAAACTAAGAGCTGCTCGCTTAGGTCTCAAACCAGCTGCAACTCACTCAGGAAGCCTGGATGAAAATGAAGTGGCTGCCAATGTTGAAACCAGACCAAAACTTATCACAAGAACTGAAGAAATCCCATTTGAAGTTATCAAGAAAGAAAATCCTAACCTCCCAGCTGGTCAGGAAAACATTATCATAGCAGGAATCAAAGGTGAACGAACTCATTACATCTCTGCCCTTACTGAAAATGGAAAAACAACAGAAACAGTTCTTGATAGCCAGGTAACTAAAGAAGCTGTGAACCAAGTTGTCGAAGTCGGTGCTCCTGTAACCCACAAGGGGGATGAAAATGGTCTTGCACCAACTACTGAGGTAAAACCTAGACTGGATGTTCAAGAGGAAGAAATTCCATTTACCACAGTGACTCGTGAAAATCCACTCTTGCTCAAAGGAAAAACACAAGTCCTTACTAAGGGCATCAATGGACATCGTAGCAACTTCTACTCTGTGAGCACTGTTGATGGTAAGGAAGTGAAAACACTTGTAGATAGTGTCGTAGCACAGAAAGCCGTTACACAAATAGTTGAAGTCGGAACTCTGGTAACGCATGTAGGTGATGAACACAGACAAGCCGCTATTGCTGAAGAAAAACCAAAACTAGAAATCCCAAGCCAACCAACTCCATCAACTGCTCCTGCTGAGGAAAGCAAAGCTCTTCCTCAAGGTCAAGCTCCTGTAGCAACAGAGAAAAAACTTCCTGAAACAGGAAGTCACCATTCTGCAGGACTAGTAGTCACAGGACTCATGGCCACACTAGCAGCCTACGGACTCACTAAAAGAAAAGAAGACTAAGTCTTTTCGATAAACAATAAACAGCGAGATTGAAGCTCGCTGTTTATTGTTTTAATTAATCACCCAGTCCTAGACGTTCAAAGATATCATCCACTCGTTTAGTGTAATAAAGAGGATTGAAGATTTCATCAATTTCCTCTTGTGTAAGGCGTGATGTTACCTCTGGATCTGCTTCGAGAAGAGGTTTAAAGTCTACTTGATTGTCCCAAGAGTAAGCTGTTTTTGGTTGCACCAAGTCATAGGCTTGCTCACGCGTCATGCCTTTTTCAATCAAGGTCAACATAGCACGTTGGCTAAAGATAAGACCGAAAGTCGAGTTCATGTTGCGGATCATGTTTTCTGGGAAGACCGTCAAGTTCTTGACGATATTTCCAAAACGGTTGAGCATGTAGTCAATCAAAATGGTCGTATCTGGTGTGATGATACGCTCAGCTGATGAGTGGGAAATGTCGCGTTCGTGCCAGAGAGCAACGTTCTCATAGGCCGTAAGCATATGACCACGGATAACACGCGCCAAACCTGTCATGTTTTCAGAACCGATAGGGTTGCGTTTGTGAGGCATAGCAGATGAACCTTTTTGTCCTTTGGCAAAGAATTCCTCCACTTCGCGTTGCTCAGATTTTTGCAAACCGCGAATTTCAGTCGCCATACGCTCGATTGAAGTCGCGATGCTAGCAAGAACCGCAAAGTACTCAGCATGAAGGTCACGAGGAAGGATCTGTGTAGAGATTTCTTGGGCACGGATACCAAGTTTGTCGCAGACATATTGCTCAACAAATGGTGGGATATTAGCGAAGTTTCCAACCGCACCAGAAATCTTACCAGCTTCCACACCCGCAGCCGCATGTTCGAAACGCTCGATATTGCGCTTCATTTCGCTGTACCAAGTCGCCAATTTAAGACCAAAAGTCGTCGGCTCAGCGTGCACACCGTGGGTACGACCCATCATGATGGTGAACTTGTGCTCCTTAGCCTTATCAGCGATGATGTTGGTGAAGTTTTCAAGGTCACGACGGATGATGTCGTTGGCCTGCTTGTAGAGGTAACCGTAGGCCGTATCTACCACATCGGTAGAAGTCAACCCATAGTGGACCCACTTGCGCTCTTCACCAAGCGTCTCAGAAACCGCACGCGTGAAGGCAACCACATCATGGCGCGTCTCCTGCTCAATCTCTAAAATACGGTCGATGTCAAAGTCCGCTTTCTCGCGAATCAAAGCCACATCTTCCTTAGGGATTTCTCCCAACTCAGCCCATGCCTCATCAGCCAAGATTTCCACCTCAAGCCAAGCACGGTATTTATTTTCTTCAGTCCAAATGTTCGCCATTTCTGGGCGAGAATAACGTTCAATCATGTTGTTAATTTTTCCTTTCTTCTTAAGCTGTTGGGAATAAACTATCTAGGTAAAGCAAGATTTCTACTCAAACTCTTCTTTTCCAATAAACACAGATGGATAATGATTTAGTGTATTCAAATCCATATCCAGCGGTAAACTATAGATAGCTAAATAGTTTTCAGGGTATTGTGCAGTTAGTTCTTTATATTTAGTCTGTACCTTATCCTGGTCAGCACTAGCATACAAGACTTCCACGACTGCTCCAGTCTTATCTTTTTCTACAAAAGCATTAACAATGATTTGAATCATAGATTTCTCCTAAAAATCAATCCCTTTCCCAAACTCAACCACACTATCCGGCACATCACTAAACAAGGTCACATGTCCCATCTTGCGGTTGTGCTTCGCTTCTATTTTACCATACATGTGGAGGTGGGCGCTTGGATTTTCTGTGACATATTTTTCAGCAGCCTCGACGTGCTGGCCGAGAACATTAAGCATAACAGCTGGGGCATGCAGTTTGATGGCTGGCAATGGTGCTCCCAGAACGCCCAAGATATGGGTATCAAATTGGGAGAAGTCGCAGGCTTCGATTGAATAGTGACCTGAGTTGTGAGGGCGCGGAGCAATTTCGTTGACAATAATATCATCAGCTGTCGCAAACATTTCCACGCAAAGTGTTCCAAACAAATTAAGTTGTTCAGCAATTCGCACTGCCATAGCTTTTGCTTTGTCAGCTAGACTAGCTGAAATGCGAGCAGGCACAATTGTTTTAGATAGGATGTTGTTACGATGGATATTTTCCTGAACTGGGAAAGCCGTAACGTCCTTTCCATTTCCTGACACGATAACAGAAATCTCAAGGTCAAAGTTGACAAATTCTTCCAAAACACAGTCTGCTGAATCCGCTAGTGTATAAGCTTCTTCCAAGTCTGCTTCTGAACGAATAACCTTTTGACCATGGCCATCGTAACCACCGGTCGCTGTCTTGAGAACATAGTTTTTAGACAGGTCAATGTCTGCCAAGTCTTGGCTTGAGGTCACAACATTATAAGGTGCTACGGTAACTTGTGCCTTGTTTGAGAGAAAGTCCTTTTCAAAGATGCGATTTTGAGAAATACGAAGCAGGTCTGTACCTTGAGGGAGTTGTCCATCCTCGATAACCGCATCCAGACCGTCAGCATCGACATTTTCAAACTCATAGGTGAGGACATCGCAACGCTCAGCCAACTGACGCAGAGCATCCACGTCATTATAAGGAGCCACTATGATCTCCGCCACGCGAGAGGCCGGGCAATCCACTGCAGGATCCAACACGATAACCTTGTGCCCCATATAGATAGCAGAAATGGCCATCATCTGACCAAGCTGACCGCCACCGATAATTCCGATTGTTTTAGATGAGCTCATTTGTAGACTCCTCTGCGATTTTTCCTTGTTCTTCTGCGAAATCTACCAAAGCTGTCGCGATAGCCTGATCTTCTACTGAAAGGAGACGGAGGGCAAAAAGGGCCGCATTAGTCGCACCTGCTTCACCGATAGCCATAGTCGCAACCGGTACGCCACCCGGCATCTGCACGATAGAGTAGAGTGAATCTACGCCACTAAGGGCACGCGACTTGACAGGCACCCCGATGACAGGAAGGGTCGTTTTAGCAGCGACCATACCTGGCAAATGGGCTGCGCCACCAGCACCTGCGATAATGACTTTAATACCACGGCTACGAGCTTCTTCGGCATGTCTGAACATAAGGTCTGGTGTGCGGTGGGCAGAGACAACTTTCTTTTCATAGGTTATACCAAAGCGGTCTAGGACTTCGGCGGTTTTTTGCATGGTTGTCCAGTCGGATTTTGAGCCCATGATGATGGAAATAATTGGTTTAGTCATAATTTTCCTTTTCTTTCCTTTCTTTTTTCAATCACCTTAAGTTGTGAGGGACGGCAGCAGCCACCAAAGGTGTCTCATGCCTAAATTGGAAGCCCAAGGTCTTCCAATTTCCCTGAACGATTGGATTATCATCCAATCGTTCTTTGACAACGGCGGTGATTGTTCTATATTAGCTCGCTAACGCTCGCAAGTTATGCGACCATTATCGTATTTGGCGACTTCGTCGCGTTATTCTTATATCTTTACTTAATTGCCTTGCTTCCGATATCTTTTCGGTAAAAGAGACCTTTTGTTTTTTGTTTGTCGAGTTGGCTGTAGATGGTGTCTTGAGCTTCTTTGACGGTGTCGGCTGTGGTGACCAGCATATAGACACGTCCGCCATTTGACAGCAGTGCTCTGCTATTTTCCTCAAACTTAGCTCCAGCATAGTAGGTGATGATGCCGCCATCGGTTTTGGCTGGCAACTCGACACCCTTTGCATAATCTAGCGGGTAGCCCTTGGATGCGACAACCACACCCAGAGTCACACCCTTGTCCGTCCAGGTGATGTTTGGCTCCTTACCATCGAGAATGTCCGTAATATTTTGTGCAAAGTCAGATGTCAAACGAGGCAAGATGATTTGCGTTTCAGGATCTCCAAAACGAGAGTTGAACTCAATGACTTTGGGTCCATCAGCTGCCAAGATAAGCCCTGCGTAAAGAACACCAAGATAAGGACGACCTTCTTTGATCATCCCTTCTAGGACTGGCTTGACAATAGTGTCAACCGCTGTGGCAACCACGCTCTGTGGCAAGTGAGGAACTGGCGCATAGGCCCCCATTCCACCAGTGTTAGGCCCCTTATCGCCATCATAGGCACGTTTGTGGTCCTGAGCCGTTGGCATGATGTAGAACTTGTCGCCATTAACAAAGGCAAAGAGGGAGAACTCCTCTCCGTCAAGGAATTCCTCGATAACCACACGCGCACCAGAATCACCGAATTTATTGTCCAATAGCATCTCATGAGCTGCTTCGACTGCTTGCTCAACCGTCTCAGCAACGACGACACCTTTTCCAAGAGCTAATCCGTCTGCCTTGACCACGATTGGAGCGCCTTTCTCCTCTATGTATGCCTTGGCTTCCTCGAAATCTGAAAATGTGCCATAGGCTGCTGTCGGAACGTCGTATTTGACCATGATTTCCTTAGCAAAATCCTTAGACCACTCAAGCTCAGCTGCAGCCTTGGTTGGACCAAAGGCTTTGAGTCCTGCCGCATTGAAATCATCCACAATACCAGCCGCAAGGGCATCGTCTGGCCCGATAAAGGTCCAAGCTATATCGTTGGCTTTTGCAAACTCAATCAATTTAGAATGTTCGGAAATAGAGATATTTACCAATTCCAAACCATCCAGAGTCATCCCGTCATTCCCAGGAGCTACAAAAACTTTTTCAACGTCTTTTGATTCAAGTAACTTCTTAGCAATCGCATGCTCACGACCGCCCGAACCGACAACAAGCAGTTTCATCTCTTAACCTCTTTTGCGAATTATTTAATAATATTATATCATAAACGTTCGTTTTAATCTTGTTCTATTCCGTTTTTTAAGCAAAAAAAGGAAAGAAACTGTTTTCTTCCCTCTTGTCTTCTTAATGTCTAAAATGTCTCACGCCTGTGAAGACCATGGTCAAGCCATATTTGTCAGCAGCTTCGATAGATTCTTGGTCACGAACGGAGCCACCTGGCTGGATGATAGCCTTAATACCTGCTTTAGCGATTTCTTCCACGTTATCTGCAAATGGGAAGAAGGCATCTGAAGCAAGGACAGCACTATCAAGACGATCTTTAGCTTGGTCAATGGCGATACGAACAGAAGCCACACGGTTGGTCTGACCTGGGCCAACACCAAGTGTCATGTGGTCGTTGGTTACAATGATTCCGTTTGATTTGACGTATTTAATAGCCTTCCAAGCAAACTCAAGAGCTGTCGCCTCTGTCTCCGTTGGTTGGCGCTTGGTCACCACTTGCCAGTCAGCTGGCCTCTCTTTGACCACGTCTTGGTTTTGCACGAGAAGTCCACCAACCACGCCTGTGTACTCCGCTTCCACTTCACTAGCATCTTGAGCGTCAAATGGCAAGGCAAGAATGCGCAAGTTTTTCTTTTTGTTGGTCAAAATGGCTAGCGCTTCATCTGTATAGCTCGGTGCGATGATGATTTCAAGGAAAACGCCATGCATCTTCTCAGCCGTCGTAGCATCTACTTCACGGTTGAGAACGACGATACCACCGAAAATTGATACTGGATCAGACTCATAAGCGTAATCCCAAGCTGTTTCTATATCATCCGCCTGACCAATTCCACATGGATTCATGTGTTTGAGAGCTACAACGGTTGGACGGTCTTTAAAATCACGGATGATACGAATAGCCGCATCCGCATCACGGATATTGTTAAAGGATAATTCCTTACCGTTAAGCTGTTTGGCTGAAGCAATGGAGTAGTCTGTCGGCAAAGCTTTTTGGTAGAAGTCCGCGTCCTGTTGAGGATTTTCCCCATAGCGCATAGCTTGCTTGAGGTCGTAAGTCAAAGTGAGTTTTTCAGGTTTGCTTTCGCCCACTTGAGCTGTGAAGTATTCCGCAATCAAGGCATCATAAGCTGCTGTGTGACGGAAAACCTTGGCTGCCAACCGTTGGCGAGTTTCGTAACTTGTTTCACCATTTGCTGACAATTCGTTAAGCACCACATCATAGTCAGCAGGGTCTACCACAACTGTTACGCTAGCATGATTTTTCGCAGCTGAGCGAAGCATAGATGGGCCACCGATATCGATGTTTTCAACTGCGTCAGCGTAAGTCACGTCCGGTTTGAGGATGGTTTCCTTAAATGGGTAAAGGTTTACCACAACAAGATCAATGAGCTCAATCTGGTTCTCCTTAGCTGCTTCCAAGTGACTATACAAGTCACGACGAGCCAAAAGTCCCCCGTGGATATTTGGATGAAGGGTCTTGACACGGCCATCCATCATCTCTGGAAAACCAGTCACATCATCGATGGCAATGGTCTTCACCCCAGCTGTATCAAGGGCAACCTTGGTCCCACCTGTTGAGATAATATCCCAACCGAGTTTTTTAAGTTCTTGGGCAAATTTAACAATGCCCGATTTGTCTGAGACACTGATCAAGGCGCGTTTAATCATTTGGATTCTCCAATCTAAACTGTTTATTATAGCGGTCTACCAAGATTCTAGTTTCTTCTTCGTTAAATTTTAGTGTGCACAAAGTAGGATTTTCCCCCTCAAGATAAGCAATAAATGATAGCATCCCAAAACTTCTTCTTTTTTCGTCATAGGCACTCTCATATTGATTTACTGAATTATTAAAAATATAATCTCGAATAACAGCTGGTAATTGAAATGTAAGTCTATATTGATCATAATTTCTAGTTGGTCTAACTATCCATACATCATTCTCATTTTCATTCCATGTGATAGTTACTTCTTGATGTGGGTTTCTAAGTAGAGAATTACGAAACTCATCATCATTATCAGGTATAAGTGCTATGATTTGTGAACTCTTTGTACTCGCTATATAAATACTTCTAACATTTTGCATTTGGTGTACAAATTCATCCACAACTAATTGTCTATTGTCAGAATCAAACCATCTATAAAGTTGATGATAACCTAAATTATTAATCCAACTAGAAAACTCTTCTTTAAAATCATTAAAAATATCACTGCTAATATCTTCTCCACGAAGCCTGTTAATGGCAAACAATCTATCTACAATTTGATTTATAAAATCTCTAATCCACTTGTAATAGCCAGATGATAAATCCATTAAATAAATCTTATGAGCTATGGCCAATCTTTGAGCATCATCTGTAAATCCTGATGTAGAAAAAATAGCATAATTATAATTATATTTATGTAACCTTAACTCTTCACTTGTCATCTCAACTGTGGAATAATTAGTATTTACATCTTGTAGAATACCTATTCCCATTCTAATTCTATCTATACCAACCTTATTATTTGTATAAAATTTAGCCTCTAAAAATAAACGTATAGGATATACAAATGGTGGCGTGATACGGAACGTTCCTAAAGAGTCAAATTGATGATAACCACCTCTTCCTTTGACATTTAAACCATTCCTTTCCAAGAACCTAATTTCATTATCAGAGCTTGTTACTAAATCATATCCGTTAACTTTTAATAACTTAGCCAATACAATTTCTAATAAATATCCTTTTGCTTGTGATTTCTTCATGATTTCCTCTCCACTCCCAAACTATCCAACACCTCTGGATACAACTTATATTCCACCTCATGAATCCGAGTTTCAAAACTGTCAATGGTATCATCAGCTAGTCGCGGCACACGAACTTGTTTGATGACCTTGCCTGTATCCACACCGGAATCCACCCAGTGAATGGTCACACCAGACTGATTCACCCCAGCATTCCAAGCCTCCTCAATCCCATGAGCTCCTGGAAATTCTGGCAGGTAGGCTGGGTGAATATTGATGATTCGACCTTCATAAGCCGCCAATAAGGTGGACCCAACGATTTTCATGTAGCCTGCCAGACAAACCAAGTCAATCTGGTGCTCTTCTAATAGCTCAACAAGTGCTGCTTCGTAGTCTGCCTTGCTCTCAAACTCCTTGAGTTCAAAAGCGTAGGATAGGACACCAAGCTTGTCTGCACGTTCGAGCACATAGGCGTCACGATGATCTGAAAAGACAAACTCCACCGGAAATTCTTCGGCAATCACCTGAAAATTTGAGCCATTACCAGAGGCAAAAACCGCTATTTTTTTCATTTGATGATGACACTTTCGTTTTCTTTCTTGACGATGCGACCAATTTCATAGACTGGTTCATCCAGCAATTCTTTGACACGACCTACATTTTCAGGGCTAACTGCCAACATGAGTCCCACACCCATATTGAAGATTTCAAACATTTCTTCATGCTTGATTTCACCGTATTTTTCAAGGGCTTTGAAAATCGGAAGCACTGGTACCTTGTCTTCTTCAATCTCAGCAGCCAGCTCAGCTGCAAACATACGAGGGACATTTTCAATAAAGCCTCCACCAGTGATGTGGGCAATACCGTTGACCAACTCTTCCTTGATGAGTGGCAAGACAGCCTTGACATAGATACGAGTCGGCTCAAGAAGAACTTCCTTGAGTTGCTTGCCTTCCAATTCTGGCAGGACTTCCTCACCTGTGTAATCCGCAAAGACACGACGGACGAGAGAGTAACCATTGGAGTGAATCCCACTTGAAGCAAGTCCAAGAAGAACATCACCTTCATTTACTTTTGAGCCGTCAATGATTTGAGATTTTTCAGCCACACCGACCGCAAAACCAGCCAAGTCATAATCATCTTCGCCGTACATGCCAGGCATTTCAGCCGTTTCCCCACCGATGAGGGCAGCACCAGCCTGCACACAACCTTCTGCTACACCAGCAACCACTTGTTCTAGCTTGGCTGGTTCATTCTTACCAGTTGCGACATAGTCAAGAAAATAGAGGGGCTCCGCACCTGCAGCGATGATATCATTAACACACATGGCCACACAGTCCTGACCGATAGTATCGTGCTTGTCGTACTTGATAGCCAGCATGAGCTTGGTTCCGACACCATCAGTCCCTGAAATCAAGACGGGTTCTTTAACCCCAGTCTTTGAAAGGTCAAACATACCACCAAAGCCACCCAGAGCTCCCATAACACCTGCACGCTCCGTACGAGCCACGTGCTTTTTAATCCGTTCAACAACTTCATAACCCGCTTCAACATCCACCCCAGACTGGGCATAAGCATTTTTTGTCATTTATTTATTCCTTTTCTTTTATGGAGAATCTTCAGTCGACTACTTGTAAAAACTTGTCTTTTCTTCCAAACTTCTACGATAGTCTTCTTCGTAGTCGTAGAGAGGTGTTGGGTAGTCACCGTCAAAGTAAGCGACACAGAGACCACCATTTGGCGCATCTGTTTCAATCCCAATTGAATCAATCAACCCCTCAACAGAAAGATAAGTCAGACTGTCCGCACCAATGATTTGGCGAGTTTCTTCGACCGTATGATTAGCCGCAATCAGCTCCTGACGGGTCTGGATATCAATCCCGTAGAAACATGGATAAGCTAGCGCTGGACTACCAATGGCAACGTGAACCTCAGTCGCACCCGCTTCTTTCAAGAGTTGAACGATACGACGAGAGGTTGTTCCACGTACAATAGAGTCATCAATCATAACCACACGCTTGCCTTTTACAACACCAGAAACAGCAGAGAGTTTCATACGCACCCCTTGCTCCCGCAATTCTTGAGTCGGTTGGATAAAGGTACGTTGGGTGTATTGGTTCTTAATAAGTCCCATTTCGTTTGGCAAACCAGATTCTTCTGCAAAACCCATAGCTGCGCTGAGGGAAGAATTGGGCACACCGACCACGATATCTGCCTCATGCTTAAATTCACGCGCCAATTGCGCACCCATACGTTTACGTGCCGTATGGACATTGACACCATGAATGTTAGAATCAGGGCGGGCAAAATAGATATACTCCATAGAACAGATTGCTAACTGAGTATCGTCTGTATAGCTATCATACTGGATTCCCTTGTCATCAATGATCACAATCTCACCTGGCTTCAAATCACGAATCCACTCGGCTCCAATGACTTCAAAAGCACAAGTTTCAGAGGAAACGACCATCGCTCCATTGGTCATTTTCCCGATAGAAAGGGGACGGAAACCATTTGGGTCAAGAGCCGCAATTAACTTGTCTTCAAATAGCAAGATATAGGCAAAGCCACCTTTGACAAGACTGAGCGCCTCCTTAATTTTGCCCATCAGGCTAGGGTTGTGACTGCGACGAATGAGATGAGCCAAGATTTCCGAGTCCGAAGTCGCGCTGAAAATCGCTCCTCTATCTTCCAATTCTTTCTTGAGAGAGGCCGCATTGGTCAGATTCCCATTATGAGCCAAGCCAAACTGCATATCGTGAAAACGGAATAGGAAGGGCTGGATATTATCTACAGAAGCTTCGCCAGCAGTCGCATAACGCACGTGACCAATCGCACCAGTTCCTGTCAATTTATCCAAATTCGCAGGATTTCTGAAGACTTCTGATAAAAGTCCCATGTCACGATGGCGCTTCAATT
>CAUTTK010000007.1:0-36856 GCA_963541475.1 uncultured Streptococcus sp.
TTTGGTTTAGGTTTACTTCTGCAACTGTGTCATTACCAAACATAGAGATAATCATTTTCACTTTGTTATTATCAATTTCTGTAATCTTACCAGTGTAGTCTGCAAAAGCACCATCAATAATACGTACGGTTTGGCCAACCTCAACATCGAAATCAAATTCTTGAACAGTTTGTCCCATAGATACCAAAATGTCACGAATTTCTTGTTCCAATAATGGAGTTGGTTTTGATCTGTTCCCATGTGATCCAACAAATCCAGTTACATTTGGTGTGTTTCGAACGACAAACCAAGCTTCATCTGTCATGACCATTTCTACAAGAACATAACCTGGAAAGCGATTTTCTTCTATTTCTTTTCTCTTTCCATTTTTTTCAACTTGCACCGTTTGTGTTGGAATTTCAACGCGTAGAATATTATCCAACATATTGTAGGTTTGTGCACGTTGTAATAGATTTTCTTTTACCTTATTTTCATAACCAGAATAAGTTTGTAAAACAAACCACCCTTTATCAAAACTATCCATGATATTTCCTTTCATAAATAGAAGATTTTTAGTGTACTTTCACTACTCTTCTAAAAAATGTTAATAAATCGAATCAAACCTGAAACAATCAACTGGTCAAAAATGTAAATAATTACTACAAAGAAAGCTGTGTATTCCATGATAGAACGAAAATCTCTCCAGCTTTCCTTGCGAGTTGGCCATGTTGTGTCTTTAAGAAGTCTAAAAATATCTCCAATAAAACGCATCGCTCTCTCCTATCTCGTTTCTCTGTGTGTAGTGTACTTACCACAATGTTTACAAAATTTATTTACTTCTAGTCGTGTTGGCTTGGGGTTTCCGCTGATCTTAATTGAATAGTTTCTCGAACCACAAACCGCACAAGCTAGGCTTGCTTTTTTTAGTGCCATAACGCCTCCATCTTATCTATTATAACAAGAAAGCTAGGCTTTGACAAGCATCTTAGCGAAATAGATTGACTACCGAATCCCATATTGTTTGAGCCTTTTCCTTAATCTTGGCATCCGAGATAGCCCGACTAGCCTCATCTACTAGACTTTGTGCACGACCTCGAATATCAGACAAATTATCATCTGTCTGGCTATTATCATTGGTTTGTACTTGTCTTTTTGTGTTAGCTGGTGCAATTCCATTTTGCTTATAAGCATTTTCAACTGTAAAGGTACTTCCTGGCGTATAAGGTAAAATGGTATTTGCAATATTTCTAAAGACATGGGCTGCACCGTTTGAAGTAGATCCTGCTAGATAGTGATTTTCATCAGTGGTCGGAAAACCAAGCCAGTGACTAATCACTACATCCGGAGTATAGCCAATTACCCACTGGTCACTTGTGTATTCAGGATTGAAAACTGCTTCAGTTGTACCAGTTTTCCCTGCCATGACATAGTCTGCAGGCGACGAACTAATTCCCGTTCCGTTGGTGAATGTTCCTAACATCATACTAGTCATCTTGTCAGCTACAGACTTATCAATCACCCGTTTTTGTGAATTTTTATGGCTTGCAATAATCTGCCCGCTAGCATTTTCAATTCTACTAATAAAATGAGCTCCCGGCATTAAACCTTCATTGGCAAAGGCAGCATATGCTTGAGCCATTTGCAGAGGATTGGTTTCGATACCACTTCCCAAGGCGACACCAAGAACACGGTCGACTTTTTCCATGTTGAGTCCAAATTTTTCTCCTGACTCAAAAGCCTTATCAACACCCAAATCATTAACAGTAGCAACAGCAGGTAGATTAAGCGATTCTGCCAAGGCTTGATACATAGGAACTTCTCGACTCGTTTTGATCCCTGCATAGTTATCAACCTTATAGCTGTCATACTGCATCGTATGGTTATCCAACTGTTTGTTCAAAGCCCAACCTGCCTCAACTGCCGGCGTATAAACAACTAAAGGCTTAATTGTAGAACCAGGGCTACGCTTTGATTGAGTTGCATAGTTGAAATTACGGAATCCAGTTTTATCATTATCAGCAACCTGACCGACAACCCCACGAACTCCCCCTGTTTTCGGTTCGAGAGCTACACTTCCTGATTGAGCAAATGTTCCATCCTCTGCCCTCGGAAATAGCGATGTGTTTTCATAAACAACCTGCATATTTGCTTGGTAATTTTGGTCCAGCTCTGTGTAAATGCGGTAGCCATTATTGACAATCTCTTCCTCTGTTAGATTATACTTGGAAACGGCTTCGTTAACAACCGCGTCAAAATAAGAGGGGTAGCGGTAATCTGAAATTTTTCCTTCATACTTATCTTGCAATTGCGAATTCATATCAACTTCCGCAGCTTCGGTTTCTTGGTTTTTATCAATATATCCTGCTGCAACCATATTTTGTAAGACAGTGTCGCGACGATTAGTCGAATCTTGTACGGAATTCAAAGGATTATACAGTTCCGGCCCTTTGAGCATCCCTGCCAGAGTCGCAGCTTGATCCAGACTCACTTCTGATGCAGAAACTCCAAAGTATTTCTTACTCGCATCTTCTACACCCCACACACCATTTCCAAAATAGGCATTGTTAAGGTACATGGTTAAAATTTGATCCTTACTATATTTTTTTGTTAATTCTAAGGCAAGGAAAAATTCTTTCGCTTTTCTCTCAACAGTTTGATCCTGTGACAAATAGGCATTCTTAGCCAGCTGTTGGGTAATAGTAGAGCCACCACCTGAACGACCAGCAGTGACAATAGCCAAGAAGAAACGACCATAGTTAATCCCGTCATTTTTATAGAAGGAACGGTCTTCTGTCGCAATAACGGCATTCTGCAAATTTTTACTGATATCAGTCAACTCAACGTAGGTTCCCTTTTGACCAGACAAGGCACCAGCCTCTTTTTCTTCACGGTCAAAAATGAGGGTTCGAGTTTTCAAGGCATTTTGCAAATCATTGACATTGGTTGATTTGGCAACAGCAAACAAATAGGTTCCAACCAGCAAGCCTGCACTCAAACCTAGTATAAGGACAATCTTTGTTAGATGATAGCGACGCCAGAATTTCCGAATCGGACCTATTTGGGCTAATTTTTTTCGATCACTACGAGAGCGACGTAAGCTAGTCGAATCAGAATCCTCTAGTTCACTTGTTTCTTTTTTAAAAAGAGAAAGAAATTTCTCGAATAATTTATCTAATTTCATGCGTTTATTTTATCATCTTCATCATAGGAAGACAAGAATTTAGCTATTTCCTATCCAAATAGGGCTTTTTTTTGTTACAATATCTGTATGAAATTCACATTTACATTACCAGACTCTCTACCTCAAATGACGGTAAAGCAATTACTTGAGGAACAACTCCTTATTCCTAGAAAAATTCGTCATTTTTTGAGAATCAAGAAACATATTTTGATAAATCAAGAAGAAGTTCACTGGAATGAGCTGGTAAATCCTGGAGATGTTTGCCAGTTGACATTTGACGAGGAAGATTATCCCAAAAAGACAATCCCTTGGGGCAACCCAAACTTAGTTCAGGAAATTCATCAAGATCAACACTTGGTTATTGTGAACAAACCAGAGGGTATGAAAACCCACGGTAACCAACCAAATGAAATCGCCCTTCTTAACCATGTCAGTGCCTATGTTGGCCAAACTTGCTATGTCGTTCATCGTCTGGACATGGAAACCAGTGGTTTAGTTCTCTTCGCTAAAAATCCTTTTATCCTACCTATTCTCAACCGCTTATTAGAGAAAAAAGAGATTTCTAGGGAATATTGGGCCCTTGTTGATGGAAATATCAACAGCAAAGAGCTTGTTTTCAGGGACAAAATCGGACGTAATCGCCATGATCGCAGAAAGCGAATAGTTGATACAAAAAATGGGCAATATGCTGAAACGCATATAAGCAGATTAAAGCAATTTCCAAACAAAACTTCCTTGGTTCGTTGCAAACTAAAGACAGGGCGAACCCATCAAATCCGTGTGCATCTTTCTCATCATAACTTCCCAATCCTGGGCGACCCTCTCTATAATAGTAAATCAAAGACGAGTCGCCTTATGCTCCACGCCTTTCGACTTTCCTTTACCCATCCACTTACTCTAGAGAAATTAAGCTTCACTACCCTATCAGATACTTTTGAAAGAGAAATAAAAAAGAATGGATGATCGTGTCATCCATTTTTAAATATTTAAAAAGCAAGACCAGAGGCCTTGCTTTTCTATCGACTCAAGAATTATTTAGCGATTTTTGCGAAGTATTCAAGAGTACGAACAAGTTGTGCAGTGTATGACATTTCGTTGTCGTACCATGATACAACTTTAACCAATTGTTTACCGTCAACGTCAAGAACTTTAGTTTGAGTTGCGTCAAACAATGAACCGTAAGACATACCTACGATATCTGAAGATACGATTGGATCTTCTGTGTAACCGTATGATTCGTTTGAAGCTGCTTTCATAGCTGCATTTACTTCATCAACAGTAACGTTCTTTTCAAGAACTGCTACCAATTCAGTAACTGATCCTGTTGGAGTTGGAACGCGTTGTGCAGATCCGTCAAGTTTACCGTTCAATTCTGGGATTACAAGACCGATAGCTTTCGCAGCACCAGTTGAGTTAGGAACGATGTTTGCAGCACCAGCGCGAGCACGGCGAAGGTCACCACCACGGTGTGGTCCGTCAAGGATCATTTGGTCACCAGTGTAAGCGTGGATAGTAGTCATCAATCCTTCAACAACACCAAAGTTGTCTTGAAGAGCTTTAGCCATAGGAGCCAAGCAGTTTGTAGTACATGAAGCACCTGAGATAACTGTTTCAGTACCATCAAGAACATCGTGGTTAGTGTTAAATACAACTGTTTTAACGTCGTTTCCACCAGGAGCAGTGATAACAACTTTTTTAGCTCCACCTTTAAGGTGTTTTTCAGCTGCTTCTTTCTTAGCAAAGAAACCAGTAGCTTCAAGAACGATTTCTACACCGTCAGTAGCCCAGTCGATTTGCTCTGGATCACGTTCAGCAGAAACTTTAACGAATTTACCGTTAACTTCAAATCCACCTTCTTTAACTTCAACAGTACCGTCGAAACGACCTTGAGTTGTGTCGTATTTCAACAAGTGTGCAAGCATAACTGGATCTGTAAGGTCGTTGATGCGTGTAACTTCAACACCTTCTACGTTTTGGATACGACGGAAAGCAAGACGACCAATACGTCCGAAACCGTTAATACCAACTTTAACTACCATTAGTGATTTCCTCCTTATGAAAATCATGAAATTTTTATTGTGAAAAGAGTAACTTGAATCACTACAAATCACCTTTCAACAAACCTATTATATAACTATTTAAGTTTAATTGCAAGTACGGGCATTGTTTTTCTATGTTAGTTATTAGTTTCTTTTTGAGCGACGATAATCTAGTAACGTCCTTAACTATTCATATCGTAGCGATTCTACAGGATCCATTTTACTAATTTTACGTGCTGGGAAGTAGGCTGAGACATAACCAAGTAATAGAGCGAAAACTAAAGTTCCTAAAATAGATAGAAGATTTAATTCAAAAACCTTAGTGATGGATGGGTAAAAGTGATTTACAACCACATTCGCCAAACTTCCCACCCCTTGTGCAACCAAAAATGCCAGCAGCAAGGCGATTCCTACAATCCAGATAGCCTCGTAAATAAAAATCCCTTTGACATCACGATTTTGATAACCAACTGCCTTCATGACACCTATTTCCTTAGAACGTTGCATGATATTGATGTAAATGATGATACCAATCATAACCGCTGCTACCACAATAGCTTGTGATGAAAGCACAATCAACAATCCCTGAATGACACGAATAAAAGTAATCACAATATCAAGAACCTTCTGTTGAGAAAGAACAGTATACTTCTTATTTTTCTGTAATTCTTCTGTTACCGCTTTTGTCTGTGATGGATCTTTGAGTTCCAAGATAAAATAAGATACAGCTTTTGTAAATCCAGCTTCTTTCAAAATTGTTTCCATTTGATTAGAGGGCATAAAACTGTTGCTGTTCTCCATGTCATCTTCATCATTGATCACACGCACAATCTTTGTTTGAAATTGAGCTATCTTGCTAGCTTCGGCAGCATTTTCTACAATGCTGGCTGAGACTGATTTGCCAATAACATCACTAGCCGTCAGATTTTTTCCTGTCTGTTCATTCCAATTTTTTAGTAAACTGCTTGGAATTGTCAAACCCTGTTCATTTGCATCAGTATAGAGGGAGCCTGCTAATACTTTGTCCGCCTCATTACTACTAACAGAAATACTTGTATCCTCATAGAGACTCACTACTTGAGCATAAGAAGGCATCGTTTGACTCAGATCCATTTCTTGCCCATCTATAGTAATATTTGACATGGTCATCCCAAAAGGACTCTCCAAATATTTAATAGCTTCTTTCCCAACTGTATCCGTGATATAGTTCTTATCGTCTTGGTTCAAAAAGCCTCGTCCAGCATTTTCTGTGTTTAAAGCAATCTGAACTTGAGAAGGGATTTGACCTCCATTCGTATTTTCATCAATCATCGAAATCAAAGCATTTCCCAAGCCGAAAGAAATTAAGACTCCTACAAAACCGATTGAGGTTGCTAGCGCAATCAATAGGTTACGCCACTTTCTTTCCATAAAGTTATTTAAAGAAAGTTTGAATTTGTTTTTCAATGATAATCCTTTATTTTTTGACTTCTTCAACGACTTCACCATCCTTCATTTTGATAATCACATCTGCATATTCAGCAACCTCTGGATTATGGGTTACAATCAATACTGTTTTCCCTGTTTGGGCTAATTTTTTAAACACTTCCAATACCATTTCTTGGGATTGAGAATCCAGCGAACCCGTTGGCTCATCTGCTACAATCATATCAGGCTGATTTACCAAGGCACGCGCGATTGCTACACGTTGCTTTTGCCCGCCAGAAAGCTGTTTAACATTTTTAGCCACAAAAGGTTCCATGCCCAAGTTACTTAATTGCTCCTTTGCAATCATTGTCATCTCCCTATCAGATAAATCTTTGACATAGAGAGGTAGCTTGACATTGTCCAAGACAGACTGATGAGGAATGAGGTTAAAGTTTTGAAACACAAATCCAATGTTGTTTTTACGAAATTGAGTTAGTTCAATCTCTGATAAGTCACGGAGGGATTCTCCTTTAAACTCTAAATCTCCTTCATATTGTCTATCTAAACCGCTAATGATATTGAGTAAACTGGTTTTGCCACAGCCTGATGGACCGTAAATCGCTGTAATTTTACCTTTTGCAATCTGCAGGTTAATATTCTTTAAAGCCTGCTCTTGATGTTTACCGTCCAAGGCGTAAAATTTTGAAATATTTTTAATGGATAAAATGGACATTATTATCTCCTTTAATCACTTGTGATATCGTGTAGCGATACAAACTAAAATAAACAATACTAATATAAACTATATTTAATAAAATCTGAGTCAAAAAACCGAATATTCTTATTTGGTTAACCAAAATACAGACTAGAATTGGTAGAAAACGAATTATATACATTATCACTCTAGTTTTTAAAGGGAGTGAAAAAGCTTCTAGTTCTTTCGCATCTCGAAAATGATATTCTCGAAATAGTAATACCTCTATCATTTGTATTCCTTGGCATAGAAAGTATGCTAGAGAAACTCCGAAAAGAAATAAGAAAATATCTATAAAATCATACCCCAGATAATTTAAAAAGAAAAATAGTGAGGTCGCAGGAACTAAGATACTAATAATATTTAAAGACCAAATTCTTTTTTTAATAAAATTATTAAGATTGATCCCCACAGCTTTCAAATAAGGAAAATCCCTATTTAAAGAAAGAAAATAAAAATTTATCCCTTTATTGCTAAAAAATACTGTCCCTGAAAATAAAGCAGTATTCAATATCATTGCTTTATTCGAAGTATCAATTCCTAAAAAATCTGGAAAAACCAACCACATGAACATAAACATAAAAGTTGAAAATACAGGTATAGTCATCGCTTTAAAGACTGTCAAACCATCAACGATAGACAATAAATAGGACATACTGAAGGATTTTTTAAATCTCGGCCTAACATGCCTGATTTTCGGTATTAAAAATATACTATTAAGTAAAAAAATAAGTAAACACGAAAATAGTCCTAAAAAAATATTATAGAAAAAAATAACCACTAAGATAGGAGAAACTAGAATTAAATTCTTAAAAAATACTATATTCCAAAATTCTCTCCCTGTGACATTGAAGAATATCCTCATTGTACTCTCTGTTTTAGTTTTTAAAACATAAATATTTTCATAAATTATTCCTAATAACAAAATTGCAGGAACAAGTATTTTTACTAATTCAAAGTATGATAGGATACCCCAAATTTGATTTTCACTTAATAGCTTATAAACTTCTTGTTTAGCAAAACAAAATATAAAAATCAAACTAACAGATGAAAAAAAATATTTGTAGGTCGATTGAAGCAACGATAATTCCTTGACATTATTCGAATCATTCCAGTATCCCTGTCGAGATAGGAATAATAGAGTAATAGAATAATAAAACTTTTCCATATAACTTTCCTCTACAAAGAAATAATCTGATCAACTGTCGGTAAAATTTCTTGCCTCTCGTGACTTACAACAATGAAGTGTTTGCCTAGATTTATCTTTTGCTCCATCAATTGAAGCAGATTTTCAACCGAAATTTGATCTAAACCTGATAAAGGTTCATCCATAACATACAAGTCCGAATCCAATAAAAACGCTGCTATAAGCATTACTTTTTTCTTTTCTCCTAATGACAATGATTGAATTGTTTGTGTCATTAATTTCTCATTCAAATAAAATTGTTCTCGTAATTCTCTTAACCGTTCTTCGAACAAATTTGTTTCAATAAAAAATTGTTTCTGTAAAAATCCGAATAATAAATTAGGAGATAAACCAATGAAATAGTTGTCCGAAGAATCTGGAACATAGCTAACTTTTTCTTCAGAAATCAATGAGCCAGAATATGGTTGAACAATTCCTAGTAATACTTTCAATAATGTTGACTTTCCTGAGCCATTTTTTCCAGTAATCAGTGTAAGACCTGAATTTGAAGTATCAAAAGAAATATTGTTAAACAGTATCCTACTATTTATCCTATACGAAATGTTCTCTACTTTCATTTTTTCTCCTTTTATATTATAATTAAAATAGTTGATAGTTATGTCTATAATCTTTTTGAGAATGCCCATTTTCAAACTGAGACATAACTATCAATTATTTTTTTATATTAATTTCTAATTTTACTAATATTTTATGTAAAAATCCACTCTGTTCTATTAATTTCTAAACTAGAACCACTGTTTAACCCAGCCCCAGATAGCTTCCCATATCAAACTAATCAGAATCCATTTTATAATTCTCCATACCCAACGCCACATTTATTCTTTCTCTTTTTCTGTGATTCCTACTTTAATCTTCTGAAAAAATCAATATTCCTAAATGTCCTGTTATTCTCCAACGTCATATCAAGTCCCTCATTTACTTCTCGTACAATAATAAGTGCATTATTTGCTATACCGACTAATGGATAGATTTTTAATATCTGGGGTTTTATTGTAATCAAATCCAATAAATAGCCGTTAACTCTTATTTCCGCTTGAAGAAGAGTTGATAGCGTTTGTCGAATGAGCAGTACATCTCCAACTTCTGACATACTAGGCAATAAAACATTATTTATTCGTTCAAATTCTAGCATGCTTCTCACCTTCATAAAAATAGCAACGATTGTCTATTTCCACCAAAGCAACGTTCCTAAAAGTAAAAAAAAACTGAACCATCTTTAACTACCTCCTTTTATATAAATGAAGTTAATGATAAATTACATTATTCAATAACTTTTCAAGTAAACAAAAATTAGTAAACTTCTTGCTTACACATTGGATTATATCAGTTTATAAAAAATTCTCCAATGACAGAAATGTCACTATTTTATTTAAACTGGTAAAATTAGAGAAAAAAGCTATCTAAACTAATCTTCAAAAATATTACATTTCTCAAAATATAATATAAATTAGACTAGACAAAAATTCAATTCAAAGCTAACATTTAAAACGTCTTCCCATAATAAAAAACATAATATCAAAGTTTTTGTATGATTGATATTATGCCTTTTATTGTGAGAACATTTACTTCATTTTTCCTGTCAAGTTTTTCCTCAGACTATTTTATTATCCTTACTCCATTCATTATCTAAACTAACGATTAACTTCTCATTGCCAAACATCCTCGCCATCATTTTTGCTTCTTCATACTTTTGTTTTGCTGTATCATAATCAGTCTGAATATAATATTTCCATTCGACCATAAGTACAATCGGTTGCTTTTGAAAATCTCGTGTTTTTTCAGAAATCCAATTCAGTTTTTCCACAGCTAACTTAAATAACTCTAAATCATTCAATAATTCACAACTTCCTAGCCCTGCAAATAACACATCACGAACAAGAAATAAATCGTCTGTACCGCTATTTTCTACGTTATTACACACTTTTTGAAACATTAATTGAAGTTTCTGCTGTTCGCTAATAGATAACCGTCCTTTTTTTATATTTTCTAAATAACTACACAAAAAATACAATCTAATTTTTAAAAGATCTGAAAAGGAAAATTCTCTTTGATTCCATAGTTCCTCAAAAGATTCATCTAAAAGCGCTATTCCATACTGTTCATTATCCGTCGCTCTCACTTCATCTATTGCTTGAAGACAATCCACTATCATCTTCTCATCACGTGGCAAAGCATCATAAAAATTCTCAAAAATCTCATCAAAATATTCTTCCTTTTGTTCCTGCAACTCCTTGTCTCCGTAGTCAGGGTGATGTAAAAGAAAGTACTTTAATTCTTGGTAACGCTTCGGTAATTCCTTATAATCTGGCATCAAGACGTAGGATGGAATTTCTAATCTATCTGCAATATATTCTAGTGTTTTTATCGTCGGGCGAAATTCTCCTTTTTCTATCCGCACCAGCTGACGGACTGATAATTCAGACTCATCCCCACAAAAAACTGGACGACTAAGTCCTTTCTCCTCTCTAAGGATTCGTACCTTCTCTCCTAATTCATTCACTTCTCTTTACCTCTAGGATTATTCCAAAAACTTTGATAACCAAACAAACATATACATTTATTATAACATTTTATCAAAAAATGTACAAAAAGCGACATTTCTCCAATGACAGAAATGTCACTCCTATAAACTCTTTAACGATATCTTTCTAGATCCTCGGCCCATTCATTATCTAAACTAACGATTAACTTCTCATTGCCAAACATCCTTGCCATCATTTTTGCTTCTTCATACTTTTGTTTGGCTGTATCATAATCAGTCTGAATATAATATTTCCACTCCACCATCAAGACAATCGGTTGCTTTTGGAAATCTCGTGTTTTTTGCCCTATTTTATTTAAGGTCTCGACTGCCCTCTTAAAATAATGAAACAGCCCCATAATTTCTATACAAGCTAAAGAAGCTAACAAGGAATCTCTAAGTAAGTCCAAACAATCGAACTCTATCTTATCAACCTGAGAACTTAATTTGTCATGGAAACAAAGAATGGTTTCATACTCAGATTCTTTTATCTCACCCATATTTAAACCATCCATTAACTGACAGTTGAAATACAGTCTCAGTTTCAACAAGTCCTCGGCTTTATATACATCTCTGGATAGTAAGTCTTGAAGACCGTCCTCAATCACACCACTTCCGTATAAGGAATTACTAGTCGCTCTCACTTCATCTATTGCTTGAAGACAATCCACTAGCACTTTCTCATCACGTGGCAAATCATCATAAAAACATTCAAAAATCTCATCAAAATATTCTTCCTTTTGTTCCTGCAACTCCTTGTCTCCATAGTCAGGATGATGTAAAAGAAAGTACTTTAATTCTTGGTAACGCTTGGGTAATTCCTTATAATCTGGCATCAAGACGTAGGATGGAATTTCTAATCTATCTGCAATATATTCTAGTGTTTTTATCGTCGGGCGAAATTCTCCTTTTTCTATCCGCACCAGCTGACGGACTGATAATTCGGACTCATCCCCGCAAAATACTGGGCGACTAAGTCCTTTCTCCTCTCTTAAAAGTCGCACTTTATCCCCTAACTCATTTATCTTGTTCACTTGCCCCTCGCATGATTATAAAAAATTTGATTTTCAAACAAATATATGAGATTATTATACCATTTTTCAAATAGAATTACAAAAAAAGAGACAGGAAATTCCTGCCTCTAGGCTGATAAACAATTATTTGCGGCGTCCTGGTCTTTCTTTGTAGCCATAGTAAGCATCTGCCATGATTTCTTCCATGTCAGCTACCATTGGCAAGCGTGGGTTAGCAGGTGAACATTGATCTTCATAAGCAAGCAAAGCAATTTCATGCAAGCTGTCTTTCCAAGCTTTTTCATCAATTCCTTGATCCTTGAAGTTCATCTTGATACCTACTGCAACACCAAGTTCGTAAACAGCTTTAGCGTATGCTTCAACTGCTTCTTCTGGAGTTGAGTGAGGCAAGCCAAGCATTTTCGCGATGTCTTGGAATTTCTCATCAGCTTTCCAATAGTTGTACTTAGGCCATGTAGTTGTCTTAGATGGACGAGTTCCGTTGTAACGGATAACATATGGAAGCAAGATAGCATTTGTACGTCCGTGAACAGTGTGGTGAACACCACCAATCTTGTGGGCCATTGAGTGGCTCATCCCAAGGAAGGCGTTGGCGAAGGCCATACCAGCCATTGTAGACGCATTATGCATTCTTTCACGAGCTTCTGGGTCAGCTGTCTTAACAGATTTTTCCAACCATTCAAAGACAAGTTTGATTGTTTGAAGCGCAATACCATCTGTATAGTCGTTAGCAAAGTTTGAAGTGTAGGCTTCAGTCGCGTGTGTCAAGACGTCCATACCTGTATCAGCAGCGATAAAGTCTGGAACTGATTCAACCAAAGCAGGGTCAACAATGGCAATAGTTGGTGTCAATGAGTAGTCAGCCAATGGGTATTTGCGGTTGTTTTTCTTGTCAGAGATAACGGCAAATGGTGTTACTTCTGAACCAGTACCTGAAGTTGTTGGGATACCGATGTACTTCGCTTTCTTACCAAGTGATGGGAAGCGGAAGGCGCGTTTACGGATATCCATGAATTTTTGAACCAAGTCACGGAAGTCGATTTCTGGTTGTTCGTAGAAGAGCCACATTACTTTCGCCGCGTCCATTGGAGAACCACCACCAAGAGCAATGATTGTGTCTGGTTCAAATGCTTTCATCACCTCAGCACCACGTTCTACAGTTGTGATGTCTGGATCTGGTTCAACATCTGAGAAGACTTGGACAGTTACACGGTTGCTACGTGCGTTCAATTGATCGATAACACGTTGAACGAAACCAAGTTTTTCGATTGATTTGTCCGTAACGATCATAACGCGTTCAATATCTTCACATGTTTGAAGGTATTGGATAGAATTACGTTCGAAGTAAATTTTTGAAGGAACTTTAAACCATTGCATATTATTTCTACGTTTCCCTACTTTCTTGATGTTTAGGAGGTTAATAGCGCTCACGTTATCCCCAACAGAGTTGCGTCCGTATGAACCACATCCAAGTGTCAATGATGGGATGAAAGCATTGTAAACGTCACCGATACCACCGAAAGTAGATGGAGAGTTCCAGATAATACGCATAGCTTTGATTTCTGTACCAAAGCGTTTAGCAAGCTCTTCGTCTTTTGTATGGATAGCTGCTGAGTGACCAAGTCCGTTAAACTCAACCATTTGACGAGCTTTTGTAAGACCATCTTCTGTATCTTCAGCTTTCAATACAGCGATTACTGGTGACAATTTTTCACGAGTCAGTGGTTCTTTTGGTCCTACTTCCTCACATTCTGCCGCCAAGATGTTTGTTCCTTCTGGAACGCTGAATCCCGCTTGTTCTGCAATCCATGCCGCTGGCTTACCAACAATGTTTGCATTTAGTTTAGCACCAGCACAGTTTTTGCTGTTTGCTTTCACACCAAAACAGAATTCTTCAAGAAGTGCTTTTTCTTTTTTATTTACAAAGTAAGTGTGGTATGATTTGAATTCTTCTACAAATTCGTCGTACACTTCTTTATCAATGATAACCGCTTGCTCTGATGCACAGACCATCCCATTATCAAATGATTTAGACATCACAATGTCATGGGCAGCTTGACGAAGGTCAGCAGATTTTTCTACATAGGCAGGAACGTTTCCGGCACCTACCCCAAGAGCTGGTTTCCCACATGAATATGCCGCTTTAACCATGGCATTCCCACCAGTTGCAAGGATAGTCGCAACACCTTCGTGGTTCATAAGCGCTCCAGTTGCTTCCATAGATGGCTCTGTAATCCATTGAACACAGTTTTCAGGTGCTCCAGCTGCGATAGCGGCATCACGAACGATTTGTGCTGCGTGAGCTGATGATTCTTGAGCTGATGGGTGGAAAGCAAACACGATTGGATTACGTGTTTTCAAAGCAATCAATGATTTGAAAATTGCTGTTGATGTTGGGTTTGTTGTTGGAGTGACACCACACACAACACCGACAGGTTCTGCAATTTTAGTCAATCCTGTAACAGGATCATCTTCGATAACTCCGACAGTTTTAACTCCGCGCATGTTATTCACAACATGTTCACAGGCAAAAAGGTTTTTTGTCGCCTTGTCTTCAAATACACCACGACCAGTTTCTTCAATTGCATGTTGTGCTAGGATACCGTGCGCATCAAGAGCTGCAACTGAAGCTTTCGCTACGATGTAGTCAACTTGTTCTTGGTTCAACTTGCGCATTTCATCAAGCGCAACCAAAGCTTTTTGTACTAGTCCGTCTACATGCTTCTCAGCAGCGAGTTGTTTTTGCTCAGGTGTAACAGTTTTTTTATCAGCCATATTATCCTCCATAGCCTTTAAGGATTTTATCCTTTGTTAATTTTTTCACAAGTTTATTATAACTCTTTTTTTATGTTTTGTAAACAGTTTCATAAACATTTCACAAAGAATTTTTGCGATATTGTGAAATCACTCTCAAATAGGTTATGGTATCAGCTTTTAACTAGATGATTGTGAAATAACAACAAAAAAATTTTTATTTCACAAACCTAACAAACGAGAGGAAAGCGCTTTCTTATTTTCTTGTAAAAAAACCTCCATGTCAGGAGGTCTTATTTTTGTTGAAAGATACCTTGTTTAAAAGTCCCTTCATAAACGACTTCTTGTTCTGTTGTTAGTTTTCCTTTTCCTTCAGCCTGACCATTTACAAAATCACCTTCGTAGGTCCAACCTTCTTTAGATTGAAAAGTACCTTTTCCATTGAAGGCTCCATTGTTGAAACCACCTGTATATTGGTCTCCATTTTGGAAGGTAATGGTACCTTGTCCATTCATTTTACCGCGGACAAGACTGCCGTCGTAAACAATCGTTCCATTATCAAGCTTTAGAACACCTTTTCCAGGAATATTTAGAAAAAAGACGAGTACAGCACAAAAAACAATGGCAACTACTGCTAGAGTCTCTAAAAGTGGACGAGTCAGATAGACACGATACTTTTCGTAAAAATTCTTAAGATTTTCCACCTTCACTCTCCTTTTCTAAACGTTCTATCCAAGTCTTACAACCCTCTTGAACACGTCGATAGGTTTCCTCAAAATCTCCTGTATACCAAGGATCTGGAACACTTTCAGATGCAAATGAGTAAATCTTATCTTGACAGTCTACTGGACACATCTGACATAGGTCAGAAACATTTGAAGCGTCCATTCCGATAATATAATCAAAGGATTCAAAATCTTCCTTACTAATCTGAAGCGATGTCTTGCCTTTTTCATAAGGAATCTCATACTCTTGAAAAATCCCTTGAGTTCCCTTATGAATCGGATTGCCATGTTCCCAAGAGGAAGTCGCTCGACTTTGGATTTCATAATTATCTGTCATTGATTTCATAACAAACTCGGCCATAGGGCTGCGGCAAATATTTCCCAGACAGACAAAGACTAGTTTTTTCATCCCATTTCCTTTCTTTTATAGAAAAACGGGAGTTCGTGATCCCGTCTTATTTTTCAATTGCGCCTTCTAGTGAAGCTGTTTCTTTCAGCGGTAATACTGTCTTGATAGCAGCTAGTTCGAAAGTCAAGTAAACTCCATCTACATCAAGAACAATCGTTCTCTTCTCAGTATCTACTTCATCGACTGTTCCGTAAAGTCCACCGATTGTAATAACTTCATAGCCTTTTTGTAGTTTGTTTAAACTTTCCATACGTTTTTGTGCTTGTTTCCTTTGAGAGCGTTGCATAAAGAACATCAAGCCCAACATCGCCACAAGCATGATTAAAAATGTATAATTTGGATTCATTGTTTTCTCCTTTGTATTTTACATAGGACTACTATATCAAATTTCAGCTACTTTTACAAGGTTGTACCTTGCTTTTATACCAATAAAAAACTTTGCATGTGACATTCATGATATTCAAAAACAATTAGAATTCCACATCTATCCCTCCATTGAACCCCCCTTCATTGCTTGTGATACAATAAATATGATAACAGCGCAACGATTATTGTATGCTATCGCATTGCAGATAAAAAACGGCAAAGCAGAAACTGCCTCACCGTTCTCGGGTAACATCTTATTTCTTTTTCAAATATTTAGAAAGTTCATTTATTACCCACACAAAAATAGCTATCCATTGAGCAATAGAAAAAAAGATAAAAAACATGAAAAATAATGCATCTGTGGTTAAAGTTAATACACTCAAATTTCTACACAATATTAAAGAGATGAATGGAACTAAAATGGCCCATGTCATCTGTAAAATCATTTTTTTCATCTTTTGTCTTTCTAATAATATCTATCTCCATGATAGTACAAAGATCTCTTGTAATTTGAGGTTTGAGAAACTTGTATGTTTACACTACCTGCTTCCCCTATACCAATGCTTCCTCCTGTAGAAACAGTAGTTGTGGTTGTGCTATATAGTCCCCCACTAAGAGTATAGTGAATACGATTTGCATCAGGCAATGCGTATTGGAAATTACCACTAAATACTAAATCGCCTGCATTGTATCCAGCATAAATGATTCTTTTTATTCCTCTAAACCAACCACTTTTACTTACTTCGCAATAAAAATAGACTTGCCCTGCATCTCCAGGGACATAAGCATATAATGTGTCATCTTGAAAAGAACTTGCTAGACGTACGTAAGAAACACTATCTACTCCAGCAGTATTAACTGATCTCATCCTGCTGCTAGGAAATAACAATCGAGATGCCTCTTCATAGCTTACTCCAGTATTTTTTATATAATCGTTTATTATGTCATTTTTACTCACCTCGGTTGAAGAAGAGTCATTTAAAGAAATAGCGTAGTTTTTTGTTCGTCAGCTTGAACAGTACTATGAAAATTAATACTTATAACAAATAAACTGATGAGAAAAGTATAGCAATATTTAAACGTTTCATAATCATTACCTCCTCATTACGAAACCAAATATAGAACACTAGCGACCGATAATCTCTACTTTAAACCTCCTTATATTATATTTAGTGCAGTTAGCTACTGCCAAAGCCCAAGTGGTATACTTGGAATAAGCCACTGTGGATTAGTTCATTTCCTCCAATCGCTTGACGATTTCTGAAAGGCTCTAACCACATTTTTTTGTTTCAATTGGTAATGAGTTTGATGACCCATAGACGTTTTATCTCCTAAAAAACGAACTACCCTTTGACGAACAAAAAGTGATGTGGCTTCTGAAATTGACACCAGATTACCTTTGAAAAATGGACTTTTTCAAGGGCTTTTTGCCGTGCTCTAAAATCATCAAATTGAATTAAGAAATATTTTAGATAAAACTATTGACTTTTCTTATAGTTTATCTTTCAGGTTATCTTCGCTTATATTTTACTACAAAACATTGTTAAAGTCAAAGAAAATGAATACGCTTTCTTTATTTCAGTTCTTAGGTTTCGGTTCTTAGCTGATATTCCTAAACTAGTATCATCGGTCATAAAAAACCAGAGCTTGCGCCCTGATTTTTAGGATTATTTCAAGTTTTGAACGACTTTTACTAGATTTTCTACAGTAAAGCCATATTCTGCCAATACTTTTGATGCTGGTGCAGAGGCTCCGAAGGCATCAATACCGAGAACGGCACCATCAAGACCAACGTATTTGTACCAGTTTTGAGTTGCACCCATTTCAACTGCGACACGACGGCGAACTGCATTTGGAAGAATCTCTTCCTTGTATGTTGCATCCTGTTTATCAAAGACATCTGTAGATGGCATGCTGACTACGCGGACTTTTTCGCCTTGACTAGCCAATTCTTTGGCAGCTGAGACAGCAAGATTGACCTCTGAACCTGTCGCAATCAAGATCGTATCAAAATCTGCTGCATTTTCATAGACAACATAGGCACCTTTAGCAACCTTGTCGAAGTCTGTTCCTTCTTCAACAGTCAAGTTTTGACGGGTCAAGACAAGGGCAGTTGGTGTTTTCTCACTTGTCACTGCAAGGTACCAAGCTGCTTGCGTTTCACGCGCATCTGCTGGACGGAAAACGTTTAGATTTGGCATGGCACGAAGACCTGCTAAGTGCTCAACTGGTTCGTGCGTTGGACCGTCTTCCCCAACCGCGATTGAATCGTGGGTAAAAACATAAGTCACAGGAAGTCCTTGCAAGGCTGACAAGCGAACAGCTGCCTTCACATAGTCAGAGAAGACAAAGAAAGTTCCACCATATACACGAAGTCCACCGTGAAGGGCCATACCGTTCAAGATCGTTCCCATGGCAAATTCACGAACACCAAACTGAATGTTACGGTTCAAGCGATTAACATCGTCTTGAAGTCCGTCAGTCTTGATATAAGTCATGTTTGAGTGAGCTAGGTCAGCTGAACCTCCTAAGAAGGTTGGCAATTTAGCAGCTACAACGTTCAAGGCATCTTGGCTCGAATTACGAGTTGCTTGAGAGAAGCCATTTTCTAAGGCTGGGAAGTCTGCTGGAGTCACTTCAACTGGATCACGTCCGTCAATGATGGCTTCTACTTCTGCAGCCAATTCTGGGTGAGCTTCTTTATAATCAGCAACTAGCTTTGTCCAAGCTTGATAAGCTGATACGCCACGGTCTGCAACATTTTCTTTGAAATCAGCATAAACTTGCTCTGGAATTTCAAATGGTTCATAGTCCCAACCGAGTGCTTGGCGAGTTGCTGCAGTTTCATCTGCTCCAAGAGGGGCACCGTGTACAGCATTAGTTCCCTGTTTGTTTGGAGAACCGTATCCAATCACGGTCTTCACTTCAATCAAAGATGGTTTTCCTGAAGCTTTAGCTGCTTCGATAGCAGCATGGATTGCTTCCAAGTCTGTTCCATCTTCAACCAAGGCTGTATGCCAACCATAAGCATTGTAACGGTCACGAACACTTTCTGTAAAGGAATCCTTTGTCTCACCATCCAAGTTGATGTCATTTGAATCATAAAGAACAACCAACTTGTCTAGTTTTTGCAAGCCTGCGTATGAAGCTGCCTCGCTTGAGACACCTTCCATCAAGTCTCCGTCTCCACAGATAACGTATGTATAGTGATCAAAGATATTGTAGCCTTCACGGTTATATTTGGCTGCTAGGAAACGTTCTGCTTGGGCAAAACCAGTAGCAGTTGAAATCCCTTGACCTAGAGGACCTGTCGTAGCATCAATCCCTGCTGTATGACCAAATTCTGGGTGACCAGGTGTTTTTGAACCCCATTGACGGAAGCTCTTGATCTCATCCATGCTGACATCTTCAAAACCAGAAAGGTGAAGAAGGGCATAAAGGAGCATTGAACCATGGCCTGCTGACAGAATAAAGCGGTCGCGGTTGATCCAGTTTGGTTGTGCTGGATTGATACGAAGTTGTTTTGTAAAGAGGCTGTAAGCCATCGGAGCTGCTCCCATAACTACACCTGGGTGACCTGAGTTGGCTTTATTGATAGCGTCAATACCTAGAAAACGAATTGCATTAACAGATAGATTTGACATAGAATTTCCTTTCTATTTGAGGTGATTATTGAATCACACATTCTATTTTACTATTATATGAAAAAATACATAGAATAGCAATTAAACAATTCGACGCTAGATAAGTCTCCTATTTTCTACTCTCTGGTTGCCTGATAGTAGGGAAGCAAGTGTTCATAAGCTTCTTCTAATTTTTCTAAAATCACTTCTAATGTTTGATTTTCTATAAAAGAAACATCTACCTTAACTAACACTTTGCGAACTTCCTGATTTCTCAATTTCTCGCGTAAAGTACAACGATTTTCTTCGTTCGCCTCCCACCGTTGACTTTCCCCATCTGAGTAGGATAGATAATAAATCCCTTCAACGGTTGGAATTTCTAAAACTTTGGCCTGCTTGCCTAGAGTTTGCTCATCTTTCTTGCGCTCGATGAAACTGACTTCTAGTGAGACTCCAAAATCAGAAGGACTTCCATATAAACGTAAGGCCATCATAGGTTCTGTTACTTGTCCGTCTCTCTGTAGATAAACCCAAAAATGTGGTCGCAAACGCTGCGCTTGATTCATCCACTGACTAGTTTGTTGGAGTTGCCATTCTGGATGATTTGCCTGAAAGGCTTTAGCCAATTCTGTAAAAGCCTTTCGTGCCTCTTGGCCTTTGTGGCGGAATTCCAGCATTTTTTCTCGCTCTTCTCCTGCTTTATCAGGATTACGGTACTGCAAACCAGCAAATTCTAGATAATTTCTTATTTCATTTAACATCCGTTTAATCTCCTCTAGCTAGCAAAAAATCAGGATAAACCTGATTTTACTTATTCTGTATCTACAACGACATAGCGATTTGGCTCGTCACCTTCAGAGTAACTAGTCACACCATCCATACGTGAAATAATACGATGGATAATCTTGCGTTCGCTATTTGACATTGGATCCGTTTGATGACTGCGGCCTTCTTCTAAAACACGAGTCGCCAATTTTTGAGCATAGGTCTGCAAGACTTCTGCACGGTGTTCAACATAATCATTAACATTGATTGTGATATAGAAAGTTCTTGAATAGCGGTTATAAAGATAATTTTGAGCCAATAATTGCAAGGCTTTCAAAACTTTGCCATGGTAACCGATAATACGCCCTGGCTCATTGGTATCAATTTGTAGATTGATACTACGACGGTTATAATCATTTGAAATCGTCGCCTCAACGTCCATATCATCAATGATTGTTTGAACATACGTCGTTACTTCCGTAGCTACTTGTTCAATATCAAAGCTCGGTTCCACCTTTAAGCCCAAATCTTCTAATTCTTGACTTTCAGTTTCTTCAGCTTGAATCTCAACAATAGGAGTTTCTATTTCTTCTCCTAGGTCAGCTTCTTCAAGCTGTAATTCACTTAAAATATCAATATGCCCTGTTTCCTCTAAGATGGTGCTAGCATGTTTATCATTTTTCAAGATTTCAGCCTTAACTTCATCAGAAACTCCTTGACCTTCTTCTTCAATCTTTTTAATTGCTTCTACAACATGCCCCAAATCAACGGTCGCTTCACTGACTGTTTTAACTGGTTCATTTTGTTCATTAATTTCTTTAGGAACTCCCTTTACCGCCTGTTGATTTGCTTTAATGACAGTTGTTTCACTAATAGCTTCAATGTCAACCTGGGCTGGCTTTTTACCAAATAAACCAAGAAATCCATTTTTTTCACGAGAAATGACTTTAATATGAGCCTTCATTCTTGGAATATCTAACTCTTTCAATCCTTTCTGGATTGCTTCTTCAACAGTTGAACCTGTAAATACTACCATTACCAGATTCCTCCTTATTATTTCGTTTTCTGAGCCTTTTTCTTGGCTTTTCTTTTTCTATTTTCCAAATCTTTCTGTGCCTGTACTACGGCCTCGCGTTCTGCGATAATCTTGAATGGATTGTTCAAGAAATAAGTTTGCAAGACTTGATAGGCATTGGACACTGCCCAATAGAGCGCTACCCCGCTCGGAGCATAAACCCCAAAGACAAAGATCAAGACTGGAATCCCGTACATCATTGCAGTCGTAGCTCCATTTCGCTCAGACAAGGCTTTATTGGACAACCAAGTACTTAAAAAGGTGAATACTGCTGCTAAAATCGGAAAAACAAGGGTTGTATCCACACCACCAAGGTTAATCCATAAGAAATGACCTGTCTTCAAAAAGTCAACTCTTGATAGAGCTTGGAACAGGGCCAAGATAAGCGGCATCTGAATCAAAATCGGCCAAAGAGAATCTGAATGTCTGATCCCCATTTCTTTAAAGACTTTACGCATTTCCTGCTCTAGCTTGGTTCTGCTTTCCATATCTCGACCTGGATATTGTTCTCGAAGCGCCTTAATGCGTGGTTGAGCTTCCTGCATTTTTCTGGACGCTACCATTTGCACTTGAAAGACTGGCAAGAGTACTGTACGAATCAAGACCGTAAAGAGAATAATCCCCACTCCGATACTGATATCAAACGATAAGAATCGAATGATTTCCGCAAAGAAGTAAACAAATTTACTCCAAAAATCAGCCGAATCGGCTGTAATATCACTAGTTGTCCCATTTGTTGCACAGGCTGTCATGATCAATAGAGACAGTCCTAGCAAACTAGTCAACTGTAGTTTCTTTTTCACTCCCATTTCCTTCCTGGTAAATCTTTGATAATTTTAATACGTGGAGTAGATTTTTCTCCATCTCTGCGTATTCTAAGGTTTCAACCCCTTTTCGAGCAATGACAACAAAGTCGACATCTTCTACCAGACTCCCTTTTGCATTCTGGATAATATGTCGAATTCGTCGCTTGATTTGATTTCTAGTGACTGCATTCCCTAGCTTTTTGCTAACTGATAGACCTACTCGAAAATGTTTTTTTTGGTTGTCTAATTGGTAGATAACAAATTTGCGATTAGCAAAACTTGTCCCTTCCTTGAAAATTGCCTTAAAATCTTTCTCTCTTTTTACACGAAAGTTTTTCTTCAAAACTCAACTCCATCTATTAAATTACTACTATTATACCATATTTTTCAAAAAAGCCAATCATAGCAAGGTTTTGGACAATTTCATCAGAAAAAGAAGCTGGAAAAATCACTTTTCCAACTCCTTTTACTAAATATTTTTTCTAGTTTTACTTATTTTTTAAGCGTTCAACATCACGGGCAATGACCAATTCTTCATCAGTTGGAATAACCAAAACACGAATCTTCGCTGCATCTGTTGAGATGTCTCCTGTCACGCCAAAGACGTTCTTTTCTGGATCAACATCACATCCAAACCAAGAGATGCCTGAAATAACATCTTCACGTACATCGGTTGCATTTTCTCCTACACCCGCTGTAAAGATAATAGCATCTGCACCGTTGAGGACTGCAAGGTACTGCCCAATATGTTTTTGGATACGGTCAACATACATTTCATATGCTAATGTAGCATCATGGTTGCCTTCTTTTTTAGCAGCAATCACATCACGCATATCACTAGACTTTCCTGAAACTCCCATGAGTCCTGACTCACGATTGAGAATATGGCTAATAGCCTCCGGCGTATTAAAGTCCTCTGTATATTGCATTAGGTAAGGGATGATAGCTGGGTCAATATCCCCTGTACGAGTTCCCATCATCACACCACCAAGTGGAGTGAATCCCATTGAAGTATCCACAGATTGACCACCCTTAACAGCTGTAATAGAAGCACCATTACCGATATGGCAAGTAATCAATTTCAAGTCTTCTAATGGACGTCCCAAGAGTTTTGCTGCTTCTCCTGCTACAAACTGATGGCTTGTACCGTGAGCACCGTATTTACGAACCTTGTTTTCTGTGTAATATTTTGTTGGTAACGGATAGCGATAAGCTTTCTCTGGCATAGTTGTGTGGAATGAAGTATCAAAAACAACTACACTGGTAATGTCTGGTAATAATTCCTTGAAGGCACGAACACCTGCTGCATTGGCTGGATTGTGGAGAGGAGCCAACAAACTCAACTCTTCAACTTTTTCTAAAACATCTCCCTCAACAACTGTTGATTCTTTAAAATATTCTCCACCTGCAACAACACGGTGTCCAACACCTGTAATCTCATCATAAGCCTTGATAATATCGAAACGAATCAAGTCATCCAATAAAATTTTAACAGCTTGTGTGTGATTTTCGATATCTAAAATTTGTTGTTCAGAACGGCCGTCAAATTTTACAGTTGAAATTGAATCTTTCAAACCGATACGTTCAATCAAACCTTTGGCTAACACTTTTTCCTCTGGCATTAAGTATAATTGCCATTTCAAACTTGAACTTCCTGCATTGATTGCAATTGTTTTTGTCATAACATGATACCCCTTTTAAGCGTTTTCATCTATTATAACAAAATCTATTTTATATTTCAGTACCTTGAGTCCATTTTTGAAAATTTTCTTTAAATTTCATCAAAACACTTGCATCTTGTAAGCTAGCAAGTGGATAAATAAAAGGCTCCACTGCTATTTCACTTTTCTTCTGTAGGATAAAAATAGTCTTAGATTGTTTGGCATTAGCAAAGAGATTTTCAGGCAGACTAATCATAGCAACCAGACTTACCTCCTCTTTCAACCACCTCTTTAATAAATCACTTTGAGGACTGGTCAACAAATCACTCGGAGCTAGAAAAATAGCGTATCCGTCTGACTTGAGATACTTAAGTCCTTGTTCCATGAGCAAGTGATGGGCGTAAGTATGTTCTTGACTAGAAGCAACTTGATGGCGCGACGCAACGGCATCATCAGGATAATAGCCGACAGGCAAGTCGCTGATGACCACATCGCTTTCTTTGAGCATTTGTGGACGAACGGCATCTCCTTGGACAAAGCCAGCCTGCAAACCAATCACATCTGCCATGCTTGCTGCCAAATCAATCAGCAAATCATCCACTTCCATTCCCAAGTAATCCACTTTTTTAGCAAGCGAAGTCAAGAAAGTAGCGCCCAGAATTCCCATCCCAGAACCCATTTCGAGGATCGTAATTTCCTCCTCTGTAAACAACTCTTCCACAATAAACACCAAAAGTAAAGCAATAGCATCTGGCGTAAACTGGTGATTGGCCTGCAGGGGCTCTGTCTGCCCAGCCTTCATCAAGAGAAATTGATAGGTCTTGAGCCATTCTTCTTTGCGAAGTGCTAAACGCTTAAGGGCTTGATTGTTGTCCTTGACCTGATTTAGCTCAGTCTCACCATCCAGATAGATGCTGTTTTGCTCCACCAAGGCGTCATAAAAGTTGGTCGCCAAATCACTTTGGATGACTTGGACATTCTCTAGTAAATACGTATAAGCTTGTTCAATTTTTTCAAAATCCATATTCCTATCTTATCAAATTTCCCTTCTTTTTTCCATCCTTATAAAAAAATCACTCCCTGACTAGGCGAGTGATTTTTGAGCTACTGTAAAAAAGAGTTCTGAGTAATTTCCTTGAAACAAGTCTTCAGCGCTATAGAGGACCTGACTATGCACGGATGAAAAACCATGCTCAATTAACTGTTTTTCCAGTTCAGATAAATCAAATCCATGATGGTTAGCCTCTATCTTGGTAAAATCAGCAATGAGAACTTGTCCCTTCTCCCTAAGGTGATGTTTAAACATGGCAAGAGCTTCATCCAAATCAGGCATATGATGAAGAACCCGACTAACAACAATGAGATCAAACTCTTGCTTCAAGGGATTTTCCAATAAATCTTGTTCCAAAAACTGAATATTCTTGATTGCTTGCTGTTCCGCTTTCAAACGAGCTTGCTCCAGCATTTTCTCAGAAATGTCTACAAGAGTGACAGACTTAGCCTGCTTGGCTAGGGGCAAGGCTAATAGACCCGTCCCTCCACCGAAATCCAGAATTTCTTTGTCTAATAGAAGATCAAGCTGTTTCTCGATCGCTTGACAAACCAAGTTTGCTAGGAAGATATTTTTAGGTGAATCAAAAGTCTCGGCTTTGTGGTTAAAATCATGTTTCATATTTTTAGTTTAGCACAAAGTAGTTAAATTAACTAGGATTTCTCTTTCTTTTCAGACTTCTCGTCTGATTTTTTCTTCTCCGCTTCTTCGCTTGAATCGGTCGCTCCCTCTTCCTTTTTATCTTTTGTCTCTTCTTTGATTTTGACTGAAGGAAAGATGAACTCATATTGGCTCTTAGGCGTATGAACCGTCGTCACCAAGCTTGCTTTCTTGTTTTGATAACTCACCTGACCCAGATTAAAGGCCTGTTCCCCACTTTCTTGATCAACCTTATCTTTGGTTCGCTTGGCCATAGCAAAAGCAACCAACTTTTCTTTATTTAAAGCATAGTCTTGATAGTGGGCGACTTGTCGGTTCAAGTAAAATTGTAACAAAAGACTAAAGATGGCTGCCATGGTGACTGCATAGAGGAGAACACCTGCCTTAACTTTTTTCTTTTTCCACACGATAGATGAACTCCCTTTCTAAGCCTTTTTGAAACTGGAAACGAAAACGAACCAGTTGATTGTCCTCTGTAATTTGAGCTGATTTGAGTCCATAAACCATAGGCTGATAACCTCGTCCACTGGCATCGGTTTTCCGAAAATCGTCCGATTTAGACTTGCCTATCGCAATTTCCTTGCCATCCTGCTTCATATAGAGGCGATTGCCTTCTACTTTTTCGAACTGCGAACGGTCTAATTCTGCCTCCAGCTGGTCCACAAACAAGAGCCACTCCTTTTGCTCGCTTTGTTGCTGGTAGCGAACTTCTGAAATGAGGAGCTGACTCATGGCTTGAAAGAGGAGTAAACTCCCACTGATGACAATAAGAGCAACCAGGGATTCTAACAGTGTAAAAGCCTTGATCTTATGGCTCTTTGATAGCCAACAACTGTTCTGAACCATGGTAGACCTCCAATCCCTTTTCACTAGAAAACACCTGAATCTCAACTCCGTTGATGTTTACCTGATTTTGACCTGTCTGCAGAGCCATCTTAGCTACCCTCAAGACTTCTTCCTTTTGCAAGATTTTTGCTTCTTCATGTCTATTTTTTTGAATTTGTCCCAAAAGGAGGGTCGCAATGCTGGCAAATATAGCTAAAGCAACTACTGCTTCCAGTAAAATCACTGCCCTAATTTTTTGTTTCCTTAATGCGTTTAATTTTTCCATTTCCTAGATATAATTGATAGCGAATCGCTCCTTTACTAGTCTGAAATTCAACCTTAGCCAGGGACGAATTGCCCCCAGCTCGGTCAAATGTGATACTTTGTCCCGATGGTGCTTGAATTCCTTTAGGAACTGTCAACTTTTGACTGCCATTGCTAATCGTCTGCCCATCTAAGTTTAGACTAGTCTTTTGCTGACTGGCTACACTGCGTTTTTGGGTTTCCCGATATGTTTCTTCAAACTCCATAAAGAAAATCTGCTCCTCTACCGCCGCAAAAGTGGACTGAACAGAACCGGACAAGCCCAAGGCAAGGATACTCACAAGTCCCAAAACCAAGAGACTTTCCAGCATGGTAAAGGCCTTAATCATTGACTTTACGATTTGCCCCTCCATTTTTTGTATAGTATTCATTATAGGCTTTAGCCTGTTCTTTTGTGATTCGCCCATCTGCTTGTAACTTGCTTAGGCTAGCATCTTCATTTTTTTCCAAACTATAAAGCTCTGCCTGGCTTTCTACCACCTTAACAACAGCAGCTTTGCCTTTGTCATTGACCGCCTCTTTTTGCTTGGTCAAATTAGGTACAAAGAGTAAGAGGAGAACACTGATAATCAGAAGGACTACCAACATTTCCACAAGAGTAAAGGCTTTTGCCTTCGCTGTTTTCAAGTATGTCATCATTTTTTTCATGTTAAAAATTTACCTCCATATTTTGATACATGGGCATGAGCATTGCCGCATAAAGTAAAACGATAATCAGAGCCACAAAGATAAAGACCAGTGGCTGCACCAGATTCATGGTGCGGTTGACTCGGGTAAAAAAGGCTTCCCAAGTTTTTTCAGCATAGATTTCCAACTCACTACCCAGCTTGGACTTAACTTCCCCATACTCGATGATGAGACTCAACTCCTTCTTAAAGAAAGGATAGGTTCCTATCGTCTGAGAAAATTCCTGACCATTTTGTAGGGCCTGAGCCAGATCTTGACCGATTTCTTTAAAGAGTTGAGAACCTTGTTCCTGCATCATCTGAAAAATCTGCGTCAACTCCATCCCCTGCGAAATCATATTCCCCCATTCACGCGCATAATAGGCCGTCAAATAGGTCTGCACAAAAATTCCAAAAAAGGGAAGGCGTGCTAGGATAGAAAAGACGCGCATCTTAGAACTTCTTTTATAAAAAGTTAGTGCTAAAAGGGTAAGTAAAGAAACAAACCCTACCATGCCTAGAAAGATTTGTGGCAGATTGCCAATGATTTGGGTGGCAATATTGCTACTATCCAGTTGTGGTAGCAGGTAGTTCCGTAGCCCCAGCATGATTAATAGAAGAAATCCCAGTAAAATCAAGGGATAGGTCGCTACTTCAATTAATTTTTTCTTAACCTTGGCCAGATTGTCTAGATATTCTTCTATCTTTCCCAAACTCAGGTGGAGATTTCCATGCACTTCAGCTAGGGATAACTGAGTGACAATGGCGCTTGAAAAGCCTAAACTAGCCATTATTTCTGAAAATGATTTGCCCTGAGACAATCCCATGCGCATCTGGGTCACGCACTGCTTGTCTAACAAGGCACTCCTATCCAAAAAAGAGATGGTCTCCACCAGATGAAAACCGCTGGAAAAGAGATTGTTAAACAAGGTAATGATATTTTTTTGCTTAGCTGTAGCTAATTTTTTCCGTTTCAGCCTGAAGACTTGTGATATGTCCATCTTTAAGAAGCTGGTCAATCTGTTCATTCCAGCTAGTTGGCTGGTGTTCTTGATAGTCTTTGTTTGCAAAGTCAACGATTCCTCCTCCCCCAATCAATCTCTGGTAGCAGACTCCTTGCAGAACGACTGCTAATTCCTCCTCACTCACACCCAACTCCAGCAGGCGTTCATAAACACCTCGGATACTCTTGGCATGAATGGTTGAAAAGACTGTCGCACCTGTCAAACTAGCTCTGACCACTGCACGCGCCGTCTCGCTGTCCCGAATTTCTCCGATGATCAGGAGGTCTGGTCGATGACGCAAGGAAAGTTTGATTAGATTTTCATAGGTTAGTCCAATCGCTTCATTCAACTGCAACTGGAGCATGTCATCCTGCTTGATTTCGACAGGATCTTCTATGGACATGACTTGCTGTCCTTTAAAGAGAGACTTGGCCAATTCATGCATCAGGGTTGTCTTACCACTGCCGACTGGACCAGCAAAGAGATAGAGACCACGTTGCCTGTACTGCTTGCCCAATTCATCAATATCCTGAAACCAAAAATGCAAATCCTGCTTCTCATCGTGCAACAAGCGAATAACTAAACTCTCATGCCCTCGATAATCGCCTACGGTAGATAAACGTAGGGACGCCATCTTATCGCCATAGGCATAATCGCAGGAACCAAGCTGACTACGTCGTTTTTCTCCAACATTCATACCTGCCACAAACTTAAAGTGACTGATGACGGCCACAAACTTTTCAAAATCATAACAACCGATTTTACAGCGCTCGTCTCCTACCCTCATATGAAGCTCATAGGCATCTAACTTAGGAACAAAATAAATATCCTGCGCCCCTTTTTTCCGAGCCGAACGAATGATTTCTTGTGCAATTTCTTGAACCATACTTACCTCCTCACCTATACTATTCGCAAAGATTTGGAAAAAATAAAAAGCAACTCCAAAAAAGTTACTTTTCTCTATCTTAATTTCATACGGCAAGCACGGTGCCTTTCCTGACCTGTTTGTTTTTCATAGCCTGGGCGTAATTTTTCATCTGGGATAACCTGCTCATCCTGCAAAAGAGCCAAAGAATGGTATTGTTGTAAATACTCATCACATTCATCACACCAACGTTGGTCTTCTGGGTCCCAAAAAATGGTCATCAAGTCGCTTCTGCTTTTATAAAGAGGGGATTCTTGTTCCAATCTAAACCAACAAGTTTTGTAGTATTTGAGAGCATCATAATACTGGTCAAATTTCTTACTTGCTACAATATCTTCTTCCCAACCTTCTAAGAACCACCACGGCTCAAAATCTCCATACATTTCTATAACACGATACATATTCATTCATTCCTTTGTACCGTATATTATAACTAATTCCGCCAGACAAGGAAAGAAATATGCTCATCTCTTAATTTTTTGATAAAAACTTTTTGTTTCTTAGGCTTCTGAGATATCGTTTTCAATAATGACCTTAATAGCATGATGGTCTGCTGCCTTACTGAAGACTTCATAGGCTTTTTCAATTTCACTTAGTTTGAAATAATGAGTTACCAATTTTTCTGGTTCAATCTTATGAGTTTCAAGAGCTTTCAACAACTGAGGTGTTGTATTTGTAGATACTAAACCAGTAGTGATATTGATATTGCGAATCCAAAGTCTATCCAACTCAAATTCAACTGGTTTACCATGCACACCACAGTTGGCAACGGTCCCGTCTACACCGATGATCTTTTGACAGAAATCAAATGTTGCAGGAATACCAACAGCTTCGATAGCAACATCTACACCACGACCATCTGTCAAATCATAAATTTCTTTAATAGCTTTTTCAGGGTCTGAAGAATTAACCTTATGAGTCGCACCAAATGATACAGCAGTTTCCAAGCGGTTATCGTCTAAGTCCACCATAATCAATTTAGCTGGTGAGTAGAACTGAGCTGTCAAAAGAGCAGCCAATCCAACTGGTCCTGAACCAATAATGGCTACGCTACAACCAGGTTCTACTTTCCCTTTTAAAACACCAATTTCATAGCCAGTTGGTAAAATATCTGACAACATAACAAGGGCTTCATCTGATAAAGCTTCTAGTGTATGATATAGAGTATTGTCAGCATGAGGAACACGTAAGTACTCAGCCTGCGTACCATCAATCAAGTGACCGAAAATCCAGCCCCCTTCGTCTTCACAGTGGGCATAGATTCCTTTTTTACAGTGGTAACATTTACCACATGAACAAACAAAGGAAATTAATACTTTATCACCCTTTTTGAAGTTAGAAACACCTTCTCCAACTTCTTCGACAATCCCAATCCCTTCGTGACCAAGAATGGTACCACTTTGACAAGCAGGAACATCCCCTTTAATAATGTGAAGGTCTGTTCCACATATAGTTGTTTTAACGATACGCACGATAGCGTCTGTCGGCTTGCGAAGAACTGGTTTGTCTACATCAACAAAAGAAGCAAGTCCTGGCTTAACATAAGTATAGGCTTTCATAAAGCACTCCTCCGTTTTTTTATTTGTATCTATGTTTTAGTTGTAAGCCTTTTCATTTACTTCTTCAAGCTTTTTTTGTGATTTTTTTAACTTTTTGTTTACTGGTAAAGTACCACATATAAAAAAGCAGAGACCGTCAAATAGTCTCTGCTTTTATGTTATGCTTGGTAACGTTTCACACCATCTAGATACGTAGCTACCAATTCCAAATCTTTGTCTAAAACAATAAAGTCTGCATCATAACCTTCACGAATTTGTCCACAGACATCGTCAATATTAACAGATTTTGCTGGGTTAAGGCTAGCCATCATAACCGCTTCGTGTGGATTTGCAATACCCCACTCGACTACATTTCTCATACCATCTTTAAGTTTGAGGATAGAACCTGCCAAATTACCAGTAGATTTGAGACGTGCAGTTCCATTTGCTACTACAACAGGGAATTCTCCCAACATATAGTCACCGTCTTCAAGCCCACCAGCTGTCATACAGTCCGTAATAAGAGCGATGTTTTCTGTCCCCTTTTGCTTAAGTAAAATCTCACAAGCTTTTGGATCTACGTGATAACCATCACAAATCAATTCTGCGTAAGTATGTGGAAGCTCATACATGGCTCCTACCATACCTAGTTCGCGGTGTGTTAAACCACGCATCCCATTATAGGCATGTACCCATACACTAGCTCCAGCATCAACGGCTTTCTTAGCTTGTTCAAATGTCGCATCTGAGTGTCCAAGTGCAACTGTCACACCTTCACCTGTAATAGTACGTACAAAATCTTCCACCCCATCACGTTCTGGTGCAATAGCGATTTTATTTAGCATTCCTTTTGCAGCATCCTGCCAAGAATGAAACTCCTCAACACCCGGGTCTCTCATATAAGTTGGATTTTGTGCCCCCTTAAAAGTTTCTGTGAAATATGGACCTTCATAATAAATCCCACGAATCTTAGCACCTGTTGCTTCTTTATAATGGTTCCCAAGATTTTCAGTGACTGCAAGCAATTGCTCATAAGTAGCTGTTAAAGTTGTGGGCAAGAAACTGGTAACACCGGTACTAAGAAGTCCTTCACTCATAGTATGCAATGTCCCTTCAATGTTGTTGTCCATCACATCTACACCTGCATATCCATGAATATGAGTATCCACAAGACCTGGTGCAATGCTATAACCAGTATAGTCAAGAACCTCTGCTCCTTCGGGAATTTGATCCACATGTTTCCCAAATTTACCATCAACAAGTTCTAAGTACCCACCGCGACGAATGCCAAATGGATAGAAAAACTGATCCGCTTTAACGTAATTAGGCATAATAATGACCTCCTTAAAAGATTACTTTTGATATTTATTATGTCAATTACATTATAAACTTTTCTGATTCATTTGTAAATGGTATAGACCTATTTTCTAGAGATATTTTAAAAGAGCTGGATGTCTCCAACTCTTTTCTTTTTAATACACGTTATTTTGATTTGACTGGCTTGTCTTGAGCTGTTTGCAAGGCTGTAGCAATGGTGTCTGCATACAATTTTGCTCCTGCTTCAATCTTACTATTGTCACTTCCAAAATGGACTTGGTCTGTTCCTGCCCAGATTTCTGGATGTTCCTTAGCAACTTGATTCCAATCTGCTATCGTGATGTAAGGAGTCTTCTCTGCCAATTCTCTCATATAGGCAGCAGCCTTCTCAACGATGGCATAGGTCTCTTTTGTCTTATCTCCTTCATAAGGAGTCACCAAAACCATATGGTGTCCCTTAGGAAGATTTTTCACGATACTGTCCCAATCTTCCTTGTAATTTTCAGGATTATTTACCCCAGTCGCAATGACCACCATCTTGGGTAAAAATTTATTCTGGCTATTGTTTAGCATGATTTCATTGGCAGTCTTGGTTGTTCTGCTGACTTGTGCATTAATCTGTGCCCCAGGAAGAGCTGTCTGCAAAGCTGTATTTGCCCTTAGAGCCACCGAGTCACCAATTAACATAGTGCCATCAGCAATTCCTAAACTATCAGCTTCTGCTCGTTCTGCCATCACCTTAGTCTGGCCAATATTTGTTGCAGCTTGCTTCAAACCATTGACAGTCAGATCTGTCTCAAACGCTCCCACTTGTGGTGCCAACAAGGTCACCGTGCAGACAATGATGGTCAAGATTCCTGTACTTGCTGCAAGAATTGCGTGAATATAAGGCAGGGGACGAAGGGTTTGTATAATATGTGTGTCCTTTCCTGCAATCCAAGGTTCCAATACATAAAATGATAGACTGGCAAATCCATAAGAAAAAATCAAAGTTAATAACACAGCAAGAAGATTTGATGTCAACTGTGAGAAAATGATATAGAAAGGCCAATGGAAGAGATAAACCGCATAACTAGTATCTGCTAAAAAGCTGATAATCTTCGGTTCCTGCACATTAGGAGTCTTTTCATGTAAGACACGCGCTGCCAAAATCATAGCAAGAGCTGCAAGACTGGCAAGTAAAAAGCCGATAAGATAGGCAAAAAGATAGGTAAATTTGACAAAGAAGGTCAAAAGGACTAGGAAACCAAAGCCTCCTCCAAAAACTAACAGGGTCTTTCGTAAATCCCAGATTTTATCCAACTGCTTAACTAAAGAAGTTGTCTGACGAACGCCTACAATCGTTGCTAAGATACTTCCTAAAAAGAATGGATAAACATGAGTTAAACTGGAGAAGTAAACAGAAGAATAAGAGGTCACTAGAAAACTACCAATAAACATAGAGAAGAAGCTGATCAAGAAGGCAGCAACAGACAAGATAAAGACCATTCCCCTCAACTGACCATTTGATTTAGCCTGTTTGGATAAGAACCAAACTGCTAATCCCCATAGAATATAGTAATGAACCTCCACAGCCAAACTCCAATTATGAACAAACAAATGAGGAATGAACTGAGATTCATAACTCCCACCTGTTAGGAGCTCATAGAAGTTGGTCATGAAGCCTAAGACACCCGCAATCTGACCCCCAATTCCAGCCACATAATCTTGGCGAACCAAGAAAGTAAAAGGCATGGTCACCAAGACCATCAAAACCACGGGTGGCACGATACGATAAAAGCGTCTCCTAAGAAATCCAACCAAATCAATTTCATGATTTTGAGAAAATTCTTCGATAAGTAGAGCTGTAATCAGGAAACCTGAAAATGTGAAAAAGACATCTACCCCGAAAAAACCTCCAGGAAAGATGGTCTGAAAGAAATGATACAAGAGTACCAATAGTAAACCTGTAATCCTAATCAAGGAAAACCATTTAATGCGCATACGAGTTTATTCTTCCTTTCATTATACACTTTATTCTATCAAAAAAAGAAGAAAAATCCCAAGAGAAAACTTAGGATTTTTAGCTTATATCCATTCCATTTTAGAAATTACGTCCTGACTTATTGTAGCCATATTTTTCAACAAAATACTCACGGAATTCTAAGAGATTATCATCCATAATAGCTTGTCGAACTTGCTTCATCAGGTTAAGCAAGAAGTAAAGATTGTGGTAGCTAGTCAAGCGGATACCGAAGGTTTCATCGGCCTTGAGTAGATGACGAAGATAAGCACGTGTATAGTTCTTACATGTGTAGCAATCACACTCAGGATCTAGCGGCGTAAAGTCCTCAGCAAACTGAGCATTTTTTACAACCAAACGTCCTTGACTGGTCATACAAGTTCCGTTACGAGCAATACGAGTCGGCAAGACACAGTCAAACATATCCACACCACGAATCACCCCATCAATCAAGCTATCTGGCGCTCCCACACCCATCAAATAGCGAGGTTTATTTTCAGGTAGCAGTTGGGTTGTAAAGTCCAAAACTGCATTCATCTCTTCGTGGGTTTCTCCCACTGCCAAGCCACCGATAGAGTAGCCTGGGAAATCCATGCTGACAAGGTCATGAGCTGATTGACGACGCAGGTCTTCAAATCCTGCCCCCTGCACAATCCCAAACAAACCTTGGTCATGTGGACGACGGTGAGCCTTCAAACCACGCTCAGCCCAACGACTGGTACGCTCGATTGATTTCTTAACGTAGTCGTAAGGTTGATAAAACTGAGGACATTCATCAAAGGACATCATGATGTCTGAACCTAGATTATTCTGAATGGAGATGGCCTTCTCTGGTGATAGGAACATCTTTGAACCATTGAGATGGTTTTTAAATGTTACTCCTTCTTCTGTGATATTACGGCTATCAGCTAGGGAATAAACCTGGAAACCACCACTATCTGTCAAAATAGGCTGATCCCAATTCATGAACTTGTGGAGACCACCTGCGCGTGCGATAAGTTCATCTCCAGGGCGAAGCCAGAGATGATAGGTGTTTGATAGGATAATTCCCGAACCCATCTCCTTTAACTCTTCTGGCGACTGAGTTTTGACAGTGGCTTGAGTTCCAACTGGCATAAACATAGGCGTCGGGAAGGTACCGTGGGGAGTGATGATTTCTCCCAGACGAGCTCCTGTATGTTTTTCTTTCTTAATCAAACGATATTTGATTGGTGAATCTGACATTTTTTACCTCCGAAGCTGGGAAAAACAGTCCCAGTTCATACTTTGTGCCCAAGGGCATACTGTATGATTTTATCAAAAAAAGCCGGAACTGTCACGAACTATGGTATAATGAGAGAATGAAATACCTAAAAATTGATTTAAAAACCATTCGTCTGCAGGCCAGACAATTTCAGGCTGAAAATCCCCGCCTCTTTCTCGTCTATCTCTTGCCTAGCATGCTGGTCATCTTGTCTGGCTTTCTTAATCCCTTAGAGCGCATCAACGAGTCTATTTTAGAGCAATCCTTTTTAAGCGTTTTTGGCCATGTATTCCAAGCCTATCTTTTTCCTCTATTAGTCTCCTTTATCGGGACGATTCTCCTGACCAGTTCAGTTTATACAACTCTGAAACTCATCAAGAATCCAGATACAGAACTATCCGTCAAAAATAGTCTCACTCTCTTTAACGAAGAGTACTTTTCACAAACCTTTTTGACTCTCCTTCTCAAACGCTTCTATCTCTTTTTATGGAGCATTCCTAGTTTACTCGGGATTTACTTTCTCTTTTACAGTAGCTTTTTAGCCAAGAAATTCGTTGCCATCCACCCTGAGTTTCCTAATTTGGATCTCACGTCAGTTGAAACTGAGCGCTTCCTCTTGACCTTTGGTCTTTACATTCTAGCAAGTATCCTCTTGATGATTGTCGGAAATAGTCTCTATATCCCACAATATTATGCCTATTCGCAGGTAGAATTTCTCCTCTGTGACACCCTAGACTTAGGACAAGCCCAACCAGGACAAATCCTTAAAACCAGCCGTTTCCTGATGAAAGGCTACAAATTTCAGCGCTTTATTCTAGACCTACAACTCCTTCCTTGGTATTTCCTCAATTGGATTACCTTTGGGATTGCTAGTTTCTCACTCCTACCCTACATTCAAATTAATAAAATGATTTTTTATCGAGCTGTACTAGCTCGAAAACGATCGAGTAGGGGATAATCTCTAGCCCCTCTCACACCACCGTACGTGCCGTTCGG
>CAUTTK010000008.1:0-35599 GCA_963541475.1 uncultured Streptococcus sp.
ACGACATGCCCGTCGTACTTCAAAAACCACACAGTGTTGCTTTCAGCTTGATGATACTCAATACTGAAATCACTGTGTGGTTTTATTGTGACATTAATGTTTATCCGGGATCATTGAATAACTCTTTTTCGAATTCTTATACTCAATAAAAATCAAAGAGCAAACTAGGAAACTAGCCGCAGGTTGCTCAAAACACTGTTTTGAGGTTGTAGATAAGACTGACAAAGTCAGAAATACATATCTACGGCAAGGCGACATTGACGCGGTTTGAAAAGATTTTCGAAGAGTATTAATCCTTTTTCCCTTTTTTGACAAAAGCAGCAGATAGAACTAGTCCAAGACCACCTAACAAGGCTAAAGCAGCTGATTCTTTTCCACCTGTTGCTGGAAGTTGATCTTTAACTTTAGAAATTGATGATTGTGGTTGTTCTTGTTTTTGTGCTTGATCTGTTTTCACTGATGCATTTGCAAATTCATCGGACTTTTTAACAGTAGTTTCAACATCACTATTGCCACTGCTCATCTTATCTCCATCGACTTTATCAACAGAATCTTTCAAGTTTTCCTCTGTTGGAGTGGCTTGATGACTTGCTGTTCCTTCATATTCTGATACTTCATGGACAGCTGCTTCAGTGCCATTTACGCCACCCTTGAAGTCTGGGACTTCTACTACTGGTGCTGGAAGCTTGTCTGCTTTTTCAATAGCTTCAGTATACTCGGGAACTTCATGGGTAGCTGCCTCAACTGCATTAACACCACCTTTAAATTCTAGTGCTTCTACTACTGGAGTTACGCCATCACCTGCTGTGCCAATAGCTTCAGTATACTCTGGAACTTCATGAACAGCTGCTTCAACACCATTTACGCCACCAGTATATTCTGGGACTTCTACTACTGAAGCTGGTTCATCGCCCTTACTTGTATTTGGAGCTGGTTTGGCTGGTTCTTCTGGCAGTTCTTGGTGGAATGTCGTCATTTCGTAGAACTCTGGTTTGCCACCTTCCCAAACAAGTTTCACATCCAATAATGGAGACTTATCTCGGACAGCAAGTGTTTGGAAGCTTGAGGTAATCTCACCTATTTCTGACCAAGAATCTCTTCTATCTGATTTAAGAGTTCGAGCCAATACTCGAGCCTTCACTCCTTGCGGAAGACTTGAAACAAGTCGGATATGGTTCACATCTGTCGGTTCTGACAAGTGGTAGACCAGCTCACCTTGTTCTTTCTCAGCCTTATAGCTAGTCAATACCTTACCATCTACAAGGTTGGTGTAGAGATTACCTTGGCTTTCACCACTGTTTCCTTGAACAGTTGGGTCATTAATTGGTTTCACGAATTCGCCATCATTGATAACCAACTCAGTGAAGCCTACAAAACGAGCATCATAGTTAGCTGTAAATAGAACACGGAGATAATTGGCTTTAACTGGACTTGCAAGTTCACCCTCGATGTAGCGGTTTCCTGGCATCTTAGAATCATGTGTCCAACCATCTGTCAAGGAATCATCACGTGTCTCATTAGTAACACCGTCACCAACTGTCACAAGATCTGTCCAAGTCTTGCCATCTTGACTGACTTGAATCTTACCATCACGCAGATAATTTTGAGTTCCATCTTGAATATAAGCTCTAATTTTCTTAATGTCACGTTCGCTACCAAGTTTCAAGGTGATATGACCGTCTTTACGAGCATAGTCTGAGAATTCTACAAAGTTATTATAAACTCCATCGAACAATTGATCCAAGTTCTTAATCTTACGAACATCATTGCTACCATATGTTGGATGGATTCCCATTGATGTCGAATCAAGTGTGGTTGGTTGAACTTCTTTTGTCTGAACAAGTAGAGAGGTTGCTGTCACTGCTTGTTCTTGGTCAGTCTTGTTGACCAAACGAACATAACGTACTAAGGACTTATCTGTCACTTGATCAGCCGGATACCATTCTTGGGCATTTGGAGAATATTCCAAATTAAGGGATGGATTTTCTGTACCAACCGCTTGAATGAGTTCAGCTTGGTGAAGACGATCAAGTTTCATACCCAAATAACTCTTAGCTGGAAGTTTTGTTCCGCTCGGAATATGCATATTATAACGGCCTAGGCTGTCATCAACTGGAGTTGACTTCAAGTTTTCAATGTTTGTATCAGTCAATTTGCTATTGCCTGCACGTGTTTCAACCGAAAAGTCAGCTATACGCCACCATAGGTTGATATTCTTAGTGTTGCGAATACGGACATAGCGAGCTGAAATTGGAGTTTCGATTTCTTTGGTTTGTTCACCAGTCAAGCGATCCAATTCTTGCCATGAGTTACCATCTGCAGAATATTCAAGAACACCTTCTGCTAATTTATCTCCTGAACCTTGGTGGAGACGAACCTTAGTCACAGGTTTGACTTCGCCTAAGTCTAGTTGTACCCAACTATTTACTGGAGTTGTATCAGTTCGATCAGCATTCGCAAGCATGGCTTCAGTATTGTCACGACCGTCTGTAATCTGACCAACTGTCGTATTGTACTTGTACATAAGATTTGGACTAATCGTCACAGTAGCTACCTGTTTAGCACGAGTAACTTCCACAGGGCGGTTAACAGCAATTTCTCTTACAGCAAACCAAGTATTATCACGATCTGAAGTCGCAATCATTCGAACAGCCTTGGCACGAATATTGAGTTTTTCATATTTAATAAGAGATTCATTTCCAGTGTAGCTTGGTTCTGAAAGTGTTACCCACTCATCATTTTCATTGAGATACTCAACCTTAGCATTGTTAAAGGTATCACGAGGATTTGCTTGAGTTCCCATTGCAAAGGTCAAGTTTTGGAGTGGAACAGCTTTGTTAAATTTCAAGCCAATGTAATCACCAGTCTTGATACTGTTTGGCGATTTGATTAATGCATGAGTTCCCAAATCTCCATCAGTCACCTCAGCCAGTCCGCCTTCTACACCTGTACGGTTCGTGATAAAGGTACTAATCACTTGGTCAGGATGCAAGGCTTTTTGAACTTCTGTTGCCAAGATTTCACGCAGTCCAAGTAAGAATGGACGGATATGTTGAACACCTAACTCAGCTTTTTCGTCATGGTCTACATAATGGAAAGTATGAGTTTGAGACTGTTCATATAGTTTCAACCCCTTATAGTAGCTATCCCAAAGTTTTGCAGAGTCATTTGTAGCAATAGCTTCTGTACCATCAAGGAGAGCACTCAAGGCATCCATTTGGTCAATGGTATTGTCCAACCAATAATGGATTTGAGCACGCATCTTTTCATCACCAGATGCTTTATAAAGTTGAGCTGCAGCTTTTAGTTTCGCAAATTCCGCACGCAATCCCTCACGCTCTGCGCTGACATCTTGACCTGCTTTCAACTTAGACATAAAGGTCGCCAATTTCGGAGCAAGTTCAACAGACTCTTCCAATTTCACAACACGACCATCCATGTTTTGGTTGATCATATGTTTACCAAGCTCACGGAAGGCAATAGATGCTTCACTATCTGTAAACTTACCATTTTCAACAAAGTTGAAGGCGATATCGTTTACTTTCTTAGCTTCTTCTTCTGACTTCCATTGTTTCCATGCATATTGAGCTGCAGAGAAGAGGGCAATCTTAGAAGGCTCAGATTGTTGCATTGGATTCAACATGATACCTGAAAGAAGACTAGGATCAACATTTGGATGAAGGAATTTCTCACCTCCACCTAAGATTAAGTGTTGTTTAGAGTTATCTGTAACAGGCCAATTGACCCATAGAGAAACTGGACGATAGGTCTTACCACCTGCAGTCAGGTTGTTCTTAAGGTTAGAGAGGAAGCTTTCGGATACTTCACCCCAGATCTTACCACCAGTAAGGGTCATAGAGGTTGAAGTTGGAAGATTTTCATTGAGTGCTTTCAACTCATCTTCACGTCCATTACCCCAATATTGACCTGGGACAAAGATCATTTCCTTACGAAGGCCACCATAAGTTGCTTGTTTTTCAGTCAACCAGTCTGTCATGTCCTTCATCAAGCGGTTGTAGCTATTGTAGCCACCAACTGGACTTGGGGCATCATCGGCCAAAATACCGAACTCACGAACACCGACATCCATCAATTGAGTGAATTTAGCTTTAATAGTTTCAAGGTCTTTTTGGTAGTCAGCATCGTTGCCAAAACGGATACGGTTATTCATGAATGGATGGATGGTCCACACATAACGAGTCTTGTTTTGGTTTCCGACACGCGCCAATTCACGAATTTCAGCTAGTTTTTCTTCTGGATAAAGTTCACGCCATTTCTTGTTATGATATGGATCGTCTTTGGGTGCAAAGAAGTATTGGGTCAACTTCAAGTCACCACCATAACGCATCAACTCAGCACGGTCAGCATTGCTCCAAGGATTTCCATAGTAACCTTCGATAAAGCCACGGTTCTTAATTTCAGCGTAGTCTTCAATTGTTACATTACGCAATACTGGAACTTGACTTTCATTAAGCATGTGTTTGAGAGTCGTCAAACCGTAGAAGACAGCATCTGTATCTTTACCGACAATTGAGATTGTATTGTTCTTGATTGACAAGGCATAGGCATCAATCTTATCAAAGAGTCCTTGAGAAATTCCAGACACTTCTTTTTCAGCCTGTGAATGTTGACCATGAACACCAAGGTAGATGTTGGTAGCACCTGCCACTGCTGATTGACTGCTTGTGTATGAGATTTGATGATCTTGTAAAACACTCTTCAAGCGGTTACGAGTATAGATATCCAAATTATCTCCCATGACAAGATTGACTTGTTTATGGAGTTTTGTAACACCTTCATCGTAAGTTACTTTTTGTGGCGTTGGAAAGACCTTGTACTCTTTCTTAAGGTAATCTTGACTTTTCGCTGCTGCAGCAACTGTTTCATCACTTGTTGGCTTGCTAGCTACAAAGTTATCAGCAAGTTCAGTTGTACCATCACCCATTTCTTCAACTTTAGGTGTTTTTGGAGTAGCTGGCTCTTCTGCATTGGTAGTAGAAACTGGTTTCAGAAGTTGAATTTCTGCGGCACTACCAAATCCTGCAACACCTGCTAGAACTTTTAATTCTACCTTATCCGTTTCAACTGCATCAAAGTTCACTGTTTTCTCTTTGGCATTGTTTTCCCAAGTTCCTGAAGCAACTTTAACCATTTGACCATCTTTTTGAGCATAGATTTCATAAGATGTCACGACACCATTACCACCACCTGGACGTGGAAGATAAGTCAAACCATTGACTTTTTCACTTGCTTTCAAGTTCATAGCAACTGTGAATGGCGCTTGAGGTCCAGACCATTTTGAATGCCAGAAGGTGTTTGGATCATTGTCAAATGCTTTTTCTACTGGACCTTCTGCATTGGTACCTGGTAATTCTTGACTAGTTGCAGAAACTGTAAAATGATCATTTGGAATCAAACGTGGATTTACAAATGGTTCATTTGACAACTCAGCACTATGCAAGATTCCTTTGAAACCACCGATCGTTTCAAGTGGTAAGACTAAGCTATTATAAGCCAAGCGAGGATTGGCTGGATTTGCAATACGTTCAACCTTTTCACCATCTACATAAACTTCTGTCGATTGTGGCTTCGTTACAACAGAAATTTGATAACGTTTGTTCTTTTCAAGTTTCTTGTTGAATTGAATATGGAATTGTTCAAAAGTATAGGCAAGGTAGCCATCTTTATCTGCAAGATAAAGTTGATTATTGCCACTTGTTGAAAAGGTTTGTTCGCCATCACCAGTTATAGTAACATCCAATTTCAAGACATGACTTGGTCCTGCGTCACCAACTAGACCTTCGATCGTACTGTCTTTATCGAAATTCAATCCTTTTTCACTTGTCTTCACTTTCTTAGCAAGGTAATCTTTGACAGTATCAGGATTGATCTTAAACAAATCTTCTTCAGTTACGGTCTTCTCTGGATTAGATTGTGGTGCATAGACACTTGCTGGTTGAATACGGTCTGCATAGGTCTTAGCTGCACGATCTGAACCCCAAGTGCGTTCTGCAGTGGATTGCATACTCTTGAAGAAGCGTTTAAAGATATCGTAAGAAGTAAGTCCAGTTTCATGAAGGTCAATGTTATCATTCCAAACTGCATGACCACCACCAAGGATATTTGGATTAGAGGCTTCTAGACGTGGTCCTCCACCTGTTGAGAAGTCATTTGGTGTCCAACGGTTGTACTGAGTTTCATAGTTAGCATAATCTCCATAAGCAGCTTGACTATTGCTACCACTTGGGACACTATAAGTTGGAATATCTGTAATATTAATAATCTTAGCTCCCTGAGCAATAGCTTCTTTTGGTTGCTGCCAGCCAATACTCCAGATATCAACTTCTACATCTTTCCAATCAACCGCTGTTTTACCTCGTTTCGCACTGAGCGATCCCCAAATACGAGGTGTATATCCTTTTCCTTTAATGTATTTAATAAGGTCATTGACATAACGACGATAGCTTTCTCTACTACCATAATATTCGTCCGTACCAATATGAACGGTAGATACGCCATGAAGCGGTGCATCTGGTCCATCTAGGAGTTTGTCATAAACTGATTTGACAAAAGCCAGCGTTTCATCGTATTTATTATCTAGATCGAGCATGGCTACGCGCTCTACGTTATGTTTACCTCTGTAATCGCTCAGACTACCTTGATACATGAGGTCAGGACGAACTTTGACAAATGACAGAGCATGACCTGGTGTGTCAATTTCAGGTACTAGATTGATATGCAAGGCCTTAGCAAGTTTAATCAGATTTTGCATCTCTTCTTTAGTATAGTGCTCATCTGATGTTAATTTTTGGCCATCCTTACCAACAATATCTGTCTCGACACGGAAACCTGTTTTAGCATGCTCTAAAACATACTTCAGTTCTTCTTCTGAACTTAAGTTCTTACCTGCCAAGTGCTCTTTTAGGAAAATATAGTTATCATTCAAGTGCAACTGAAGATCATTCATCTTGTAGTAGGCCATGTTTAGCATGATGTCTACAATCGTATCATAAGGGATAAACTTACGACCTGTATCTAGCATAAAGCCACGGTGACTGAAGCTTGGGAAGTCACGGATTTCTCCATTTTGCAAATTATTTTCGCCCATTTGTAGAAGGGTACGAGTTGCGTAAAAGGCACCTGCATTTGTTGCAGCTTCTACTGTAATAACTCCATCTTTAATGCTGATACCATAGCCTTCTTTACCATAGCCCTTATCTTCAACCTTTTTAAACTCAATGCGGTTTTGTGCTGCTTGACCACCTGTGACGATTTCTAAGCCACGACTTTCAAGGTCAGTCTGATAGAATTTAGCTTCTTGACCAAATCCAGAATCGCCAACTGAAATCACTGTATCTGATGTTATTGACGTTTTTCCTTCAGTTCCATACCATTGTTGGACTGCTGGAGCAACTGCCGGCTTAGTTCCAACACCTTCGTCTGCATACAAGCCTTTAATAAGAACTTCAAATTCTTTTGTGAAGGTATGATTTCCATTGACTTGTTGAACCATCACTTTGACATGTTGTTCTGTCAAAGGTGTATAGATTTTATTATTAAGGTCGACAACTCCTTGCTTGTTACTTCCAATTAAACTAACTTGACCAGGCAATTTAGGCAATACAAGTGATTTTCCATCTTTAGCAACTGCTAGTTCTGTCACCTGACGAATGTCTGTTGGTTTGCTGGTATCTGGAATATTTGAGTAGGCACGGATTTCTTGGATACCAACATTTTTCCAGTTCATAGTACCAGCTTGGTAATCTGTAATTTCAAGTTTGAGGTACTTGGCTTGGATAGCTTCTTTCAAGTCAACTTTTTCATCAAGAAGTGGAGTTCCTGTTCTTTGATAGGCTAATTTCCATTCTTTAACTCCCGAACCATTCACATTTTCTTGACCTGCATAATAGAGATTCCAAGATTTGATGTTTGGATCATTTCGTTCACCACGAACACGGCGATCCCAATCAATCTCAACATGTTTAATCAAGGTTGGCTTTTCAAGTGTAAATTCGATTGTTGGATTCACAACATCTCGGTCAGTTGCCCAGTGAGTTTCTGGTTTGCCATCAATTGCTTTGTCTACAGTATTTTGTGTCTTAGCTTCTTGGTTTGAAGCTGTAACAGTCGCATTTTCTAAATGATTGACATCAGGAGTTGCAACCAAATCTTTTGCCACTGGAGTTTCTGACGGTTTTACAGCTGGAGCCACCTCTTCTTTAGGTGTAACTGCTGGTTTCGGAGGCACTTCTTCCTTAGGAGCAGGAGTTTCAGTTGGTTTTGTAACTGTTTCTCCAGTATTTTCAGGCTGACTTTCTGTCTCACTTGGTTGAGTTTCAGTATCCCTCGTCGTAGTGGCAGTTTCTGCTTTTTCAATTGCTGCTACTATATCTGCTGGCAGTTTATCCAGAGACTGAGCCTGTGTTATTGTTCCTTCTGTCTCACCAGATCCTTCTGTTTCAGCTGCTTGAACCATTCCAGCACCAAAGATACTAGCACCAATCATAACAGAAGCTGCACCAATCGTAAATTTACGAATACTATAATGACACCGTTTCTCAAAAAAATGTTTTCCCATTTTTTCTTATTTCCTTTCATACGCTCACAATCGTAAACGTTCTCATTTCCCTTTAGAAAAAGAGAGAACCTAGAGGTCCTCTCTGGGTATTCTTTTTTCTCCACTAGAACAAGCAGAGAGTTTGAGCTCCCTTTTAATGAAAACTCCTGTATATTCTAATCTTCTTTTCTCTTTGCTAGAAATAGAGCAGACAATGCTAGACTGAGGCTGGCAAGGAAGAAAAGATGATCTGACTTGCTAGTTCCAGTTTCTGGAAGTTTAGCCTTCATTTCTTCTTTTGCTTCTTCTATCTTCATTCTTGGTTTAGACCTATCAACTGATTGTGCTGCTGAACTCTGCTGCTTCTGATTGAATTGATCTGTTGATGGAATTTGTGACTTACCTCCAACTTCCTCATTGGATGGAGTCTGTGTCTTACCTCCTACTTCCCCAGTAGATGGAGTCTGTGCATTTCCTCCTGCTTCCTCAGTAGATGGAGTTTGTGCATTTCCTCTAGGCTCATCAGCTAATGGGCTCTGTTGGTTAGAAACTGGTTTATAAACTACTGCATAATGTCCTAGTTGACTAGTTGTGAATTCAATTGTTCCTTGACTATTTGTAAAGTTTACTGACTCACCTGATGCAGTATAGTACACCCCAGCCACTTCACCAGAAACTGGTACTCTAACAAGGACTGCACCTTTCGGCTGAACCTTATGATTATCCTTATCTACCAACTGAAAAGCATAAGCATCAAATTCCATACCTTGTAGGTTTTGGTCTGTTACTTTTTGAACTTGAAGATGCATGTCTGGTGTAAAATCTCTTGCTAGTCCTGCAACTACAACTCCTGTTGATTTATCTGATAAGACACGAACCTCTTCAGTTGGCTTTTCTACCGTAGGTGCTGCTTGGTCACCTGCTGTTCCCATTGCACCTGTATATTCTGGAACTTCATTGACAGCTGCTTCTGCCGCATTGACGCCACCATTAAATTCTGGCTGAACTGCTAGTGTTGGAGCAGCTTCTTCACCAGCTGTTCCAATCGGCCCTTTATACTCAGGCACTTCGAGAATTGGTGCTGTCTCCTCACCTTTGCTTGATGTTGGAGTTTCAGGTTTCGGTTCTGGAGTTGGAGTAGGTGTTTCATCTTTCAATTGGTCGAGATAATCTGCAAAGTATTTAATCATTCTATTTGTTAAGAGATGGTTATCTGTTGCAAATCTCATGCTGGCAACAACACTTGCTACTTCCTCTTGATTTTCTTTGCTGGTCAATTTTTGAGCTTTAGCTAAGGCCGCTTCATATGCCGATGTATCAAGACCTGCTTCAGTCACTTGTGGACGAGTGAAGACCAATTCTGCAGCTGATTGATATTGATTACCACCATCTCCGTAAGTTCGTGTTCCTGTTAGAACAATTTTCTTAGCTTTGATCGTCTTGCCAAAGTTGATATCTTTAGGTTTGTTATTGTCAGCCCAATTTGTTGCATTGAAAGTATGTTCCTTACCTGTTTCATCCGTTACGACAAGAGTCACATCTCTCAGATTACCGTTTGAACCGGAACCACGTGGAACATAATGGAAACCAGTAATTTCAGTCGGTTCTTTCAAGATCATTGTAGCTGGTTTACCAACATCTCCTCCGCCCCATGATGTATGCCATAAACTAGATAAGTTTCCATCAAAGGCATTTGCAAGACCTTCACCAGCCTGAGCAGGAGCGCTTAGGCTTGCAAAGTCATCTGTCACAAGAGCTGTTTTCTTCATCACTAAAGCATCTTTAAGAGCATTGACCTTAGCGATTTCTGCTTTAGCTTCTTCTACACTAATATCATCGTCTGCTTGACTAAGGTTAAAGACAGCCTCTTTCAAAGCATCCATTGTTTCTTTAGTATAGTTCTCCATCGAAACAGTCGAAAGGTAGTTCTTAACAGCATTTTCTGCCATCATCTTACCTGTCAAAACAATTTCTTCAATTTGAAGTCTGTCCATGATGAAGTCATTGTAGCCACGGAAGTTAGCATTTCCACCAGAGTCTCCACGTGTATTGCTTGCATTGCCTGTAGAGTAGATACCTACCCATGTATCGCCAGTTTCTGCACCTGTCACGAGGAAGGTTACCTTCTTAGCTTTCTTAGAATCTGTCCAAGTATTTGGCAATTCATGCATTTCCAAATTGCTTGCTTGATTACCGCGACGACCTGACTGGAATTCACCCTTACCGACTACAAAGGCGTAGGTATTGTCAGATCCTGCTTCGTATTCAAAGGTTACACGATAAGTCTTACCAGCTTCAAAACGGAAGTTTTGAGGAATTGTTTGGTAAACCAAGTTACGACGGCTAACTAGCCCATTTGTCTTAAGTGACCAATTTCCTTCGATAACGTCATCAACTTTCTTGCCATTCCAATCACGTTGTGTGTATGGACCATGTTTTTCAGACAAGTGAGTACGGTTGTCTTCAACACCTTCGATACCACCGATGACAAATGGGAAGATACCTTGGCCGACATTTTCAAAGTCTTGTTTAAATGTTCCTTTAGCTGTATCATGATTATCTCCGTACATACTTGAATTGTTTTCAAAGGTACGAATTTCATCAAAGTAAGTTGCTTCATCACCAGCTTCACGACTCAAAGTAAGAGTGACATTTGATACATCTGAACCTGTTGTAAAGAAGACATACATGTTTTGGAAGTAACTTGTATCGTCAACTGTAGCATTGTCACGACGAGTATTATGGGCATATGCCTTAACATAGTTAAGAGCTAGTGACTTATTGGTATAGCTAGTCACTTCTTTTTCACCAGTATTCACTGTGATACTTGCCTTAGCATTACTACGGTTATCAACACCGACATAAACAGCATACTTAGTATTTGGTTTCAAACCAGTCAGTTTCTGAGTAAGACTGACTGTGCTCTTGTTGCCTTGGATACGAAGCATTTCATTTGCGCCTTGTGATTTGACAATTTCTGCCTTAGAAGCATCACCAGAAATAGTCCAGTGTTTCAAAGTCCCACTGTTAAATCCTTGGTCATAGATATGCATACCCTCACTCCATGACATTTCAGGATTGGTTTGTTTTGAACGATAGAGAACATATGGCTGATTTGCAGTTAGATCAAGAGTAATCTTACCATCTTTCACGGCAACTTCTTTTTCCTCAGTCTTACCTTGGTCAGTTAGTTTATAAAGGTAAACCTTGCCATTTGCCCAGTCGCTAGGAAGTGTCCAAGTTGTTGCACCTGCTTCAGTATTGAAGTAGTACATTTTTTCCTTGTCACTAGCAAGTTTCTTACCATTTGCATCCCAGTTCCATGGAGTCAAGTAAGCTGAACCATCTTGGATAACACGTCCATTAAGTGTTACTGTACGTTCACGGTATTGTGGACTGTGGACATCATTGGATTTACGAGTTACCACAACCTTATTGTTGTCAGCATCTACCAACTCGACTTTCATTTCTGGAGTCCATTTATAGGTACTACCATTATCAGTCATAGTTACTGGTTTGCCATCTTCCCATTTGCTGACTGTGAAGTGTTGGAAGTACTTAGTCATAACGTCATGAGCAAACAAGTTTGTTACATAACCGTTATAATCACTACGTCCTTGCCATCCTTCGAAGTCCTTCATGCTATAACCGCCTAGAAGTGGGTAGTCAGCTGCACCACCATAACTTCTGTAGTCCCCAACCCAAGAATCTTTTTGGTGGTTACGGATAAAGCGCGTGATAGCACTGTTGATACCTTTATTAGTATAGCCACCGTAGGTCAAGTCAGCTGCCCAGTGTTGGAAAGTAGAGTCGTATTCACCACCATGACCCCACTCAATCGCAAAGCGCCAACCTTGTTTGTTGATTTCTTTAGCAAGAACGTGGGTAGCCCAGGCACCATTATCTCCTGATTGACCATTTCCCCAAACGTCCACATAGATAAAGTCGAGACCTTCACCAAGTTTGTTCTTCAACTCTTCCCAGCGAGCTAAGCGTCCATGCGCCAAGTCATAAGCAGCATCAATATTAACTCCTTGATCTAACCAGTTCCATCCATAGCTGTAACTACCATCTGGATTCTTACGAAGAATATCTTCATTAAAATATTTAGACTCAGGATAGGTTTCTGAAGCGTTGACGTGGATACCGAGGTGGGCACCATATTTCTTCGCTTTCTCAATCAAAGCCTTGAAGTCTTCAACACCACCAATACGTTTACCGATGTCTGCATAGTTCAAGTGTCCAGAGTCATGTCCTTCACTTCCGTATCCCTTAAGAAGTATACCTTGACCAAGACCATCTGTATGAAGGTTAATCTTCTTGATCCCATCCAAGGTCATGAGGAATGGGTTTTGCGCTTGTGAACCAAAGTTCATAGCGATACGGTAAGCTGTAATGTCTTTAACTTTTTCCCAACCTTGAGGGTTGTTCATGATGCTACGATAAGCAATGGCTCCATCCTGCCAGTCTACTTTATTATCAGCATTGGCATCTTCTGTGATAACAACCTTGGCACTTGGAAGTTCCTTCGTATATTCTGGGAAGACAATGCCCTTATAAGCTTTTTCCCATTGCCATTCGGAACTTTGGATTCCTACATAGTTTGTATTTCCAACAGTTTGTTTGAATGCTGTCAAACGAGTCCAGTCATTCGAACCACCACCGTAGCTGTTTTGAGAGTTGCTCCAAACACCTGCAGCAAGTTTATCCGTAGAAACAAATCCATACATATAGCCCTTAGCCAAGTCCTTCATTGGATTGGTTACAGCAATATGATCATCTCCACTGATATGAGTGTTGTTTGACATGGTTGCCCCATCAAACTTAGCCCCAGTTTGGTCGCTTGAAACCGAAACAAGTGAATTTCCTAAGAAATTAATAGATGAGAGTAGCTTTCTTTCATCATCAATCTTTTGTCCTGGTGTAACTTGGTTATGGTTTACAATCTTAGTCACATCAAAGTGAAGTTGGTTATCCACTACTTGCAAACGAACAGTCATATCCGCATTGATCAGATTAGGCTCATCACGGAGTTTCATCTCATATTCAGCAGTCGTTGCATTGACCTTTTTATAGGTAACTTCAGGAGTCACAGCGTGCTTGTTGATCACAACTTTATTAATTGGTTGCACTTGTCCTGGGAGCTTGTTTCCATTTAGAACATATTCTTTAACACGTGGGAAGGCTTGGTCGATAACTGCTTTCAATACTGTAGATTGAATAGTGTCGTATTTTACATTGCTATCATCTACTGTATCGCCCTTTTCTTTTTTAGTGGATTCTTGATCTGTTTTAACTCCCTCTTGGTTGTCAGTTTTGACATTGACAATTGTTCTTTCACTACTATTATAGGTTCCAGCTTTAAGAACGATTTTCTTCTCATCTTTTAGTTTGTCATTTACTGCAGATGGCAAGGTCACTGTGTCAAAAAGTTTCACATCATTGTTAGTTGCATTCAGTTGTCCATCTGATTTGAGACTAATCGTCAAGTGGTTAGTTGAACCATTAACAGGAGCTGCAACACGATTACCTTGGTACCAAAGTCCACTTCCATTTGACTTATATTCCCAGAACCATCCACCGTGGTCATATCCTACAAAAACGTTGTTATCTGTGTCTTTAAATTTCATGAAGACACCAAAGCGAGACTTACCTGTTTCGGATTCTTCTTTAAAGGTCAAATCAACGGTAGCATTCCCATTAGCATCTACTGTCAAACCATCTTTTTCAAACAAGGCTGGTTTTTTACCATTGTCATTTTGAGCAGTTGAAGCTAGTTGGTTGTAACGAACTCCTTTTTCTTCACGGACAGTTACTGTTCCCTGTTGTTCTTTCTTTTCAACTGTTTTCCATTCTGGAGTGACTTCTTTTGATTCAGTCGGTTTATTCTCAGATGGTTTGGAATCAGTTGGCTTGTTCTCAGCTGGTTTATTTTCTGCTGGTTTGGAATCAATTGGCTTGTTCTCAGCTGGTTTTTCTTCTTTTGGTTTTTCTTCCTTGTTTTCCACTTGTTTATCGAGAGCATCTAGACCAGCTGGTTTCGTTGTTTCAATACCCTTGATATAGTTTTGAATCCATTCTAGCTGAGCAGGTGAGAAGAGAATACCTCCACTACGTTTACCAGAGACACCATTTTGGTGGATACCAATCAATTTCCCATTTTCATCGAAGATTCCGCCACCACTAGCACCTGGTTCACTTCCTTGATAGCTAATCCCACGAACACCTTCTCCGTGATTGTTAATGTCCTCAACAGTTGTATTCAGAATTGGATCGAGTTCTCCTTTTGGATAGCCAAATACATGAACCTTGTCTCCTACCTTAGTTGTAGCAGGCTTGTCAGTCACTTCAACAGGTGCATTTGCAAGAGGTGTACGAAGCTTAACGATTGCCAGGTCATTTTTATATCCTTTGAGGAATCCTTCACGATCCCAGTGTTTCACATCATTCTTACTAAATTTGACATCTGGTGCCCCTTGGTAAGAAACTGTATAGACATCTCCATCACTCTCAACATTATCAGCTACCTTACGATTATTTCCATCTGGAACATCTTTGATAAAGTTATGAGAAACAGATAAAACTAGATTTTCCCCAATAACGATACCACTGCCAATCCCCGCAGCGCTTTTAATTTCAACAGTCGCACCATAGTTTAATTCTCCATTTTTTGTTTTAGCGACATCTTCTGGAACTAAACTTTTATCTTCTTTTTCTAAGTCTTCTTTTGATGCAGCATGACCATTTTCTTCAGCCTTATCAAGTTTTCCACGTAGTTCATCAGGAAGAGTATCTGAAGTTGATGAGCTTATTGCAGTTTCTTTTTCTTTTGCCAGTAATTCTTCTTCAGTCTTTGGCCCTTCAGTTACTTCAGGAGAACCTTGGTCTTCACCAGCTTTTGGTGCTTCAAAATCATGCCCTCCGTCCTCTTTAGCATTTGCAAGAGCTGCAGCCAAATCAGCCGGGATATTTGCTGTTGAACCTGTTTGTGCAGAATCTGCTAGGACAGTACTAGTTCCAAAGAAAGCTGCACCAATCATGACAGAAGCAACCCCTAATGAAAATTTTCGAATACTATATTTACAACGTTTTTCAAACAATCCTTTATCCATTAAGTCCTAAATCCTTTCACTATATACGTAAGCGTTTACATCTGCTATTTAAAAAAATACTCCTTTCTGTCTAAAAAGTGCAACACTTACATCATTAAATAAAAAATAATTACACTTTTAATATAACAAATGATAGCCGATAAAGCAATAGAAAAGATAGGAAATGACTAATTTTTTCTTTCAATCCTAATAAAATTAAAGTATAACATCTCCAAAATACTCTAGAAAAATAAAATACATATCATCAAATTTTTTCAATATCTAATAATATGCATTTTTCTGATTTTAAAGACTTTTTATCCAACCTCATGCGTTTCAAAAACGAAGAAGTTGAGCCTCAATTTGAATTTTTCTCTTTTCATACCTCCTTAACAAAAATCAATTCCTGTGGCTGGGACAAGTCTTCTCGGTACTCAAATCCTGCAAAGCTTAAGCGACGAGCCTCCTCCACTGTTTTTACTTGATTTTCTATCAGGGCCGTTAGGAAGGCACCACGCGCTTTCTTGGAAATAGTTGAATGAATCTTCAGCTGACCACCCTTGTCCTCCATGAATTTAAAGGTCACCATCTTTTCTCTGATTTCCTTAGAAAATACAGCTTCAAACTCTGATGACAAGAGGGAGAAAATCACTTCTTCTTTCTCCACAGCTCCACCATAGGATGCCTTCCAGTGGCTTTTCAAAGTCTTACCAGCGACTTTTAATTTCATCAAAAAGTCCAAACGGTGAGGTGCCATAGGCGACAAGGCTGGAACGACTCCGTACAAAGCCGAAGTGATGAAGACATGAGTTTCAAGATAGGCTTGTTCTACCTCAGTCAAATTATCTCGCTTGATATGGCGGTACATAAGCCCATCAAAAAGTTTCAAGGCTGGGTAGTGTTGGGCAGTTTGCCTTGTTAAAGCTTGGATATTTTGAAATTCTTCCGTAGCCTTCTCGGCTGATACCTTGTAAAAACTCTCCAATTGACTAGCAGAATAGAGGGCCAAGGCATCCAGCACAGCCTGACTTTCTGGTTTTAAAGGAGTTGCCTCGATACTTGGCAAGTCTGTGTTCATTTCTTTTGCTGTTGGGATTAAAATTTTCATATTGATAGTGTAGCATATTTTTTAGCCACTACCAAGAAATTCATCTGAAAAGAAACTGGGAAAAGTCTTAAAAATCAGAAAAACGCATCATATCAAGTGTTGAAAAACTTGATACTATGCGTCTATTATGGAAAGATTTACTTCATTTTTTCCTGAAATTGAGATTTTTCTCCAACCTCTTCTCTTACTGTACCTTAAAGGTCTTGAGATAATTGTCTTTTCCTACTTGACCTTCAAAGTTTTTACCATTTTCTAGGTAAGGAAGTTCATCAGATACAGAAGCCTTGACCTTGTATATCTTGCCATCAACTTTAAAGAAGTAGACGGTATCTCCCTTGATAACAGCTGATTTGAGGTCTGCTACCACACCCTTGATACTTTCTTTGGTTTCATTGTCAATTTCAAGGTCGTTTTTATTAGCATACTTGCTGAGCAGCTCTTCCACTGTCGTAGCTACGATAACATTTTGGTACTCGACTGCGTCTACCAGGGCGTACTCTTTGACCAAGCCAGCATTGTCCTTCAAGCCCATGATGTAGAGAGGCTTGTCATTGAGGTTGATGAGGATTGGGAAGGTTGCCTTGTAGGATTTCTCCTGAACAGCACCTTCGGCTGATTCACGGGCTGATTCTTCGGTCGCGGAAGCCAAGCTGTACTTGGTGATTTCTCCTGTTCGCATATTTTCAAGGATGAAGCCAAGATTACTCTCATCTGCATTAGCCGACGTCACACCTGTGTAGAGATAAATGTCATTTCCGATAGACAAGTAATTATAGCCCTTGGTAGTCTGGGTCACGTTTTTCTTGGAAATCATGGCATTCCAGAAACCGTCCTTGTACTTGCCGTTATAGTTGATTTGCTCGATGGTTTCCTCTGCTGGATAAACCCTGTCCACCCATTCTGGAACATCTGCTAAGCTGTATTCTTTGGTATCTCCATTTGTGGCATCCAAGATAATGACTGAAACAGGACGAGGAACCGCAAGTCCAAATTGCTTTTGGTAAACCGTTGCTACATAGAAAGGATTGCCCTCATCGTCCACCTCGAAAGATGGAGTCTTGAAGATTTTGGTTGGGTACTTCAAGCGCAGGTGACGCTTGACATCACGGTTAAAATACTCCGAGTCTGAATATTTAATTGGTGTCTTCAAGTCCACCAAATTGGCATTTCCAGTTACCATGTCCACCTTGATATACTCGCCGATTCCTTTTGCTTGATTATTAAACCACTTGATAGGGTCTGCGTATTCTAGTGGCGTAACTCGATAAGGTTTCCCATCAATCGTCAGTTGGGTATAGGTGTCTGCCGCTACGTATTGCGACACCTTATCCGTTAGAGAACCCAAGTAGCGGTCACCAATTTTTTCAGCAGTACTTCTATCTAGAATAGGAACCTTACTGGTGTCAGTCTTAGGAAATTCAGTAAACTCTTTTTCCGTCACCGTGACTACATTGGCATAATTTTTAGCCTGAAAAATGCTAGAAGTCACTAAGGAAACCAAAGCTGCCAAGAGAAGAATTCCTCCAATAGAAGCAAAAAGAACTTTACCTAATCGATTGATTTTGAAACCCTCAAAATTTAAGGCAGCTTCCGCCTTGCCATGACGCACATGGACTGTTTTAACCAGATTTATTCCCCTGCCAAAGCCAAATAAAATTGCCACAAGCAGCAAATGCCCACAGAGGAAGAAGAGAAATTCCCAGCTGGTCAGGTTAAGGGGCGGTAAAAAGATATACCAGGTCGTTACAATAAAAATAAGTTCAAAGATTATTCGTTTCATTTGCTTTCCTCCTAAATGATTCGTCCTTCCAAGTGATCCAGTTCATGCTGGCAAATCTGGGCTGGGAAGCCTGTCAAGGTCATGGTCTGTTCCTGCCACTTGCTGTCACGATAGGCAACCCTTATGGTTTCATAACGCTTAGTAGGTCTCACACCTGTCAAGGACAAACAGCCTTCTTCTGTCTCATAAAATCCTTCAGAGGACAGGAGCACTGGATTAAACATGACAATGGGAACCAAGCCAAGATTAAAGATAATCACGCGCTTCTGCACCCCAATCATATTGGCAGCCAGCCCAACACAGGTCTCACGATTTGCTAAAAGCGTATCCTGTAAATCTCTGGCAAGATACAGATCATCCTGACTTGCCGGCTGAGATACCTGAGATAAAAACAAAATATCCTTCACAATTTTCTTTTCCACTTCCTCACACTCCTCTTACTTTTTACTATATTATAGCAATTATAGCACAAAAGACGGCAACTGCAAGCCCTTTCCCTCAACTGTAGCAAAAAGCCATCCGAAGATGACTTTCATACATTTCCTTAAATCGCATTCTTGTCAAAGCCGAGTTTGCGTTGGATAAACTTAACGATTTCGACAATAATAATCATTGAGAAGCTTCCAGCCATAACGATTCCCCATTGTGACAAGTCCAGTTTGGTTACGTGGAAAATTCCTTCAAGCGGTTCTACGACAATTGTTGCCATAAGAAGGATGAAGGATACCAAGATAGACCAGTTGAAGGTCTTAGACTTGAATGGACCAACTGTCAAGATGGACTGGTAAACAGACTTGACATTGTAGGCATGGAAGAGCTGAATCAAGCCAAGGGTTGCAAAGGCCATAGTAAGGGCATCTGCATGAATGGCATGATTGTCACCCACGTGAACTGGGTAAAGAAGGGCAAGACCATAAACACTCATAACAAGAGCTGCTTGGAGTACTCCTTGATAAATGATGGAGCTGAAAACACCACCTGAGAAGAAGCTTGCCTTACGTCCACGTGGCTTATGGGTCATAACACCTGGCTCCGCAGGTTCAACACCTAGAGCGATAGCTGGGAAGGTATCCGTTACCAAGTTGATCCACAAAAGATGAACTGGCTGCAAGACATCCCAACCAAACAAGGTTGATAGGAAGATGGTTAATACTTCAGCAGTATTGGCAGAAAGTAGGTACTGAATAGTCTTTTGAATGTTTGAGAAGACCTTACGTCCTTCTTCAACTGCAACGATGATAGTCGCAAAGTTATCATCCGCAAGAATCATGTCAGAAGCTCCCTTAGAAACCTCTGTACCAGTGATTCCCATACCGATACCGATGTCTGCTGTTTTCAGAGCTGGCGCATCATTGACACCGTCACCTGTCATTGCAACGACTTTACCTTGTTTTTGCCAAGCCTTGACGATACGAACCTTGTGCTCTGGAGACACACGGGCATAAACAGAGTATTGACCAACTACTTTTTCAAAGTCTTCATCTGACAGTTCGTTGAGTTCAGCACCAGTTAAAACGTGTCCTTCTGTATCGTTTGCGTCAATGATTCCCAAACGTTTGGCAATAGCTTCTGCAGTGTCTTGGTGATCACCCGTAATCATGATTGGACGAATTCCAGCTTCCTTAGCCACACGAACAGCCTCAGCAGCTTCAGGACGTTCAGGGTCAATCATCCCAATCAAACCAGTGAAGATAAGATCATTTTCTAATTCTTCAGAAGTCAGGTTTTCTGGAATACTATCAACAACCTTATAAGCACCTGCAAGGACACGCAAGGCTTGGTGAGCCATTTCAGAGTTGTTTGTATGGATGAGGTTTGTAACCTTCTCATCAATCGGAGCAATATCCCCAGCCTTATCACGAAGAACACAACGTTTCAAGAGTTGGTCTGGCGCACCTTTAACGGCTACGAGGAAGCGTCCATCTGCAAATGGATGAACTGTTGACATGAGCTTACGTTCAGAATCAAATGGCAACTCAGCCACACGAGGATATTTCTCTAAAAATCCTTTGACATCGTAGCCCTTGTCCAAGGCATACTGGATAAAGGCTGTTTCGGTTGGATCACCAATTAGATTGCCTTCGACATCAATCTTAGTATCGTTAGCTAAGACTACTGAACGTAGAAGCGGCATTTCAAGACCCAGTTCAATGTCATCAGCTGAGTCATGTAGGACCGCATCGTAGAAGACTTTTTCGACTGTCATCTTGTTCATGGTCAGCGTACCAGTCTTATCAGAAGCGATAATTTCCGTTGAACCAAGTGTTTCAACTGCTGGCAACTTACGAACGATAGAGTTTCGTTTAGCCAAAACTTGAGTACCAAGGGCAAGAACGATAGTTACGATAGCTGGGAGTCCTTCTGGAATGGCTGCAACGGCAAGCGCAACAGAGGTCATCAACTCACCAAGTGGATTTTTCCCTTGAATGAAGACACCCACTACAAAAGTAACAAGGGCAATAACCAAGATAGCATAGGTCAAGACCTTAGAAAGGTTGTTCAAGTTTTGTTTAAGTGGTGTATCTGTCTCATCCGCATCTTGAAGCATACCTGCGATGTGACCAACTTCAGTGTACATCCCTGTATTGACAACAACACCCATCCCACGACCATAGGTCACATTTGAGTTTTGGAAGGCCATGTTGACACGGTCACCAATACCAGCATCTGCAGCAAGCTCGACTGTCAAGTCTTTTTCAACTGGAACAGACTCACCTGTAAGAGCTGCTTCTTCGATCTTAAGAGAATTGGCTTCTAGCAAACGTAGGTCTGCAGGTACAACATCACCAGCTTCAAGGGCAACGATATCACCTGGTACCAATTCTTTTGAATCAATCTCTGCCATATGACCATCACGAAGAACGCGGGCAGCTGGACTAGACATAGACTTGAGGGCTTCAATGGCTTCTTCTGCTTTTCCTTCTTGATAAACACCAAAGGCAGCATTGATGATTACCACGGCTAAGATAATAATGGCATCTGCGATATCTTCCCCACCAGAAGTCACGACTGACAAGATAGCTGCCGCAACTAGGATGATAATCATCAAATCCTTAAATTGCTCGATAAATTTGACCAGGATTGATCGTTTCTCGCCTTCTTCGAGTTCATTGTGGCCAAATTCTGCAAGGCGCTTTTCCGCCTCACTTGATGACAAACCTTGCTCGGTCGCATCCACAGCCTTCAAGACCTCTTCAGGACTCTGAGTATAAAACGCTTGGCGTTTTTGTTCTTTTGACATGTGTCTCCTCCTTGACATTGTGTGCAAAACAGACTCTCTTTTCCCCATCGTATCTTTTCACGACAAACAAAAAGAGACCTGTTAATCATAACAAGTCTCGCTGTTTAAGATAGTGCCGGAAAGCATACTTTTCAGTATAAAATTCGGAATGACGACACTATCGCAGGTTTCTGCCAGCTACTCCCTTGAGTAGTACTATTATACCAAATTTTGGAAAGTTTTTAAAGAGTAAAGATTCTATAAAATTCTATCCTTATCAAAAGTACGTTCACTGATAATATATCTAGGACGACGTTTCGTTTCTAGGTAAATCTTTCCAATATACTCACCAATTACTCCTAAACTAATCAATTGTACTCCACCAAGTAAACTAACTATTGCATAGGTGCTTGCCCAACCAGCCACAACCGTACCAGCAAACTTACTCAATATAACCCAAATAATTAATAGAAAACTAAAGAGTGACGTCAAAACACCAAGGCTTGTAATCAACCGAATCGGTTTGATTGATAAACTGGTAATACCATCCATAGCCAAACCAAGCATTTTAGATAGTGGATAATGGCTCTCACCAGCAATTCGTTCATGGCGCTTATATGAAACGTAAGAATATTTAAAACCAACTAAAGGCATTAAACCACGAAGAAATAGATTCACTTCAGTGAATTTTTCTAATTCCTTCAAGAATCTTTTAGAAACCAAGCGATAGTCGGCATGATTGAAAACAACTTCTGCTCCAAATAGGCGTAGCACTTTATAAAAACCTTCGGCTGTAATTCGTTTAAAAGCAGAGTCCGTATCACGGTTATCACGTACACCGTATACAATTTCAGAACCACTTTTATACTCAGAAATCATCTTATCCATGCAGTTAATATCATCTTGTCCATCGGCATCAATGGTAATGACAATATCAGCAAACTGAATAGCTTCATACATCCCTGCAAGGACACTACTTTGATGCCCCCTATTACGACTTTGTGATACACCAACCACAGAAGGAATGGAATTAGCATAACTTTTTATCAATTCCCAAGTCCGATCCTTACTACCATCATTTACATACATGATTTTACTAAGAGGATGGATTTCTTCTTTCTTTACTAATTGTTCAATTTTTTCAACAAACATTGGATTAGTATGTGGTAAGACTTGCTCTTCGTTATAACATGGAATAACTATATATAAAATTGGCTTTTGTCTACTCATACTATTCTCCTCCTTTTCTATAAATCATAGCCGTATCAATCTGTTTTTCTAAGTGATAATTGATTTTAATATAATCCTTGATAAAAGAATCAGTTCTCTTACCATAATCCCATTCAGTATCAAATACAATATAGATAGGAGGATTTTCTTGTATAGATTTTTTAAACTCATCAATAATAACTCGATCATCTGTCACAGCTGGGATGAAGAAAAATTTTGTACTAGCTAGCCGTTCACTATACAAATAAATTGTTCCATTTTGACGGTGTGTATAAATTCGGTCATCCATCGACGTATTTTTCTCTATATAGCTAGCAACGCGTTGCTGTTTCTCAGAATTATTGAGATATCTAGTATTCATATTCTTCATGATGTATTTCACATCATTCTGGTATACAATACTTAATCCTAAAAACAAGATAAGAAGTACTTGAAAAGACATTTTCTTTGATATGCTATGAAATACATAGGAAATATATGGAATCAAAATCGGAAGCATCACTAAAATGTAATGGCCATAGCTTCTTTTCGAGATAAGAGCCAGAAGTAGACAAATAATAAAAACAAAATGATAGAAAATTGATTTTATTCCAAATTTCTTCCACAGTGGTATCAAGGAAAATAACATCAATAAATTAAGACTTAAGAGATTTGTTTGGGAAATGTACCATCTGATAATCTCATACATCGAAACGTTATTTGACTCTGTAGTATAAATAAAATTAATTCCAATCGACTGGTATATCATTTCAAAAAAGATACCTTTTGATAACAGATATAAGCACAAAGGGATAGTTGGTATTAATATTCCAAGGAAAAATAATCCAATCAAAGAAAACAAATCCCTGTATGCTTTCTTAAGTATGAAATCAATCAATACATAAATACAAAATACAAGCCAAATCCCTATCATATTTGCTTTCGTAAAAAATACAATAGAGAAAAATGCACCTGATGCTATGATATCATTTTTGCTGAAATCGCTTTGTATAAACAGTTTTAAAAAAATGTATAATGAATAAGCCAAAAAAGGTAAAATAAAACCTTCTAAACTCCAACCGCCATCAAAAAAATACTCATAAATTATAAAGATAATTGCTAAAGTTAAAATTGTTTGCTTATTTCCAGTAAATAACCTTGAAATCTTATAGCTAGCTACAAAGAAAAGAAATGTGCAAAATAGGTATAAAAATTTAATTCCTAACGCACCACCAATAAGATATCCTAGGTAGTTCAGTAAAAAAACAACTGGCCCCTTATGATCAAATAGGTCTGCATACATCAATTCTCCTCTATTCATTGCATACCCAAAATATTCAAAAATACTAGCATCTGAAAACGGTATTCCTTGTTTGACATTTGTTACCATCGAGAACCAGACTAAAACAGTAAAGAGTAAAGAAATACTCGTTACTAAAATACTCATTTTTTTCAATTTTATTCACCTCAACTTTTCACTTTATCAGTCTATCATATTTACTAAAAAAAAAAAAGCATTTTCTGTTTTGTATTTTCTTACTTTTATCCATCCTATTTGAATTTTCCCTTGAAAACCAGTATAATGGTAGAATGCTATGTGACTAGAAAGGAAGTTGAATGAAGCAATCTATTTCAAATCTCAAGTTAGCTGAGCGTGGGGCCATTATCAGTATTTCGACCTACCTGCTCTTGTCTACGGCCAAATTGGCAACTGGTCATCTTCTTCATTCATCCAGTTTGGTGGCTGATGGTTTTAACAACGTCTCGGACATCATTGGAAATGTGGCCCTCTTGATTGGGATTCGGATGGCGCGCCAGCCTGCAGACCGAGACCACCGTTTTGGCCACTGGAAGATTGAGGATTTGGCTAGCTTGATCACTTCCATCATCATGTTTTATGTCGGTTTCGATGTACTTCAGGATACCATTCAAAAAATTCTCAGTCATGAAGAAACGGTCATTGACCCTCTTGGTGCAACTCTAGGAATCATTTCTGCAGCGATTATGTTTGTAGTTTATCTCTACAATACTCGCCTCAGTAAGAAATCCAACTCCAAGGCACTAAAGGCAGCTGCTAAGGATAATCTTTCTGATGCTGTTACCTCACTTGGAACTACCATCGCCATCCTGGCTAGCAGTTTCAATTATCCCATTGTAGATAAACTGGTTGCTATCATCATCACTTTCTTTATCTTGAAAACTGCCTATGATATCTTCATTGAGTCTTCCTTTAGCCTATCAGATGGTTTCGACGACCGTCTGCTTGAGGACTATCAAAAGGCCATCATGGAAATTCCCAAAATCAGCAAGGTCAAGTCGCAAAGAGGTCGCACCTACGGTAGCAATATTTACCTGGATATCACACTAGAGATGAATCCTGACTTGTCAGTTTATGAAAGCCACGAGATCGCGGATCAGGTCGAGTCTATGCTGGAAGAGCGTTTTGGGGTCTTTGATACCGATGTCCATATCGAACCAGCACCTATCCCTGAGGATGAGATTTTAGACAATGTCTACAAAAAATTGCTTATGCGCGAGCAATTGATTGACCAGGGAAATCAACTGGAAGAACTCTTGGCTGACGATTTTGTCTATATTCGTCAAGACGGAAATCAGATGGATAAAGAGGCCTATAAAGCCGAAAAAGACTTGAATTCTGCTATCAAGGATATTCAAATCACTTCCATCAGTCAAAAGACCAAACTCATCTGCTATGAGTTAGATGGTATCGTCCATACCAGTATCTGGCGTCGCCACGAAACTTGGCAAAATATTTTTCATCAAGAAACCAAAAAAGAATAGAGAAATCCTGTCATGAGACGGGATTTTTCTATTCTTCTAGCTATCAAAATCACTTAGGTATTCATAGCGTTCGTATTTTTCAAGGAGTGCTTCGTTCTTCTCATCCAGTTCTTTTTGAAGAGTCGCTAGCTTACCAAAGTCAGAGCCGTTGGCCTGCATTTCCTCTTCAATCGCAGCGATACGGTTTTCCAAGGCTTCAATATCACCTTCAATACTTGCCCACTCCTGCTTTTCTTGGTAGGTCATGCGTTTCTTATCTTCGCGGATCTTAACCACTTTTTCTTTTTCTGCCTTTTGCACTTGATTGACCATCTCTGTTTCAAAGGCTTTTTCATCTAGGTAGTCAGTGTAATGACCAAAGAAAGGACGAATTTTACCATCCTCAAAAGCGAGAATCTTGGTCGCTACCTTATCCAAGAAATAGCGGTCGTGGCTGACTGTTAAAACGGGGCCTGCAAAACCTTGCAAGAAATTCTCTAAAACTGTCAAGGTTGCAATGTCCAAATCATTGGTTGGCTCATCCAAAAGGATAACATTTGGTTTTTCCAAGAGCAATTTGAGGAGATAAAGACGTTTTTTCTCTCCCCCTGACAATTTCTCAATCAAGGTTCCATGCGTCGAACGTGGGAAAAGGAACTGCTCCAGCAGCTCTGCAATCGAAGTCGTAGAACCACCGCTGGTCTTGAGCTCTTCTGCCACTTCCTGCAAGTAATTGATAACTCGCTTGCTTTCATCCAAGCCCTCAATTTGCTGAGAGAAATAGGCAATGCGAACAGTTTCCCCAATCACAACTTGACCTGCTGTCGGCTCAAGACTTCCTGCAATCAAGTTAAGGAGAGTTGATTTCCCAACACCGTTGTCCCCAACAATTCCAATACGATCTTTAGCCTGCACCAAGAGATTAAAGTTTTGTAAAATGGGCTTATTCTCATAGGCAAAAGAAACATCCTGAAACTCGATGACTTTCTTCCCAATCCGACTGGTTTCAAAGTTCATGGTCAAATCTGCCTCAGCAGCACCTACTGAAACATCCTTTTTCAAATCATAGAAACGATTGATACGAGCCTGCTGCTTGGTCGCACGCGCCTGCGGTTGTCTGCGCATCCAGGCCAATTCTTGCTTATAAAGTTGTTCTTTTTTATGAAGTAAAGCCGCGTCGCGCTCATCCTGTTCCGCCTTTAGGCGAACATAGTCCTGATAATTCCCTTGATACTCTGTCAATCCAGCTCGATCCAACTCGAAAATACGTGTTGATAAAGCGTCTAGGAAATAACGATCGTGGGTGATAAAAAGGACGGTCTTCTTAGAATTTTTCAAAAAGAGGGTCAGCCACTCAATAGTCGCAATGTCCAGATGGTTGGTCGGCTCATCCAGAAGCAAGAGATCGTGGTTGCCAAGTAAGACTTGCGCCAACTGGACCCGTCTTCTTAGACCACCTGACAATTCTCCAACAGGAGTCGATAAGTCCCGAATACCCAATTTGCTAAGAACGGTCTTGACCTGACTCTCAATTTCCCAAGCTTGGAGAGAGTCCATTTCAGCCATGACCCGTTCCAAACGAGCCTGCTTGTCCTCACTGTAGTTAAGCATGAGGAGTTCATACTCACGAATGAGCTGGATTTCCTTGAGGTCGCTGGAGAGGACCGTATCCAAGACCGTCTTGCTATCATCAAAATCAGGATCTTGAGTCAAGTAACCAATCTGGTAATCATTCTTAGCTGAAAAAGGACTAACATCCCCATCAAATCCAGAAACACCAGAAAGAACATCTAAAAGGGTGGTCTTCCCTGTTCCATTGACACCAATCAAACCAATTCTGTCTAGATCATGGATGATAAAGGAAATATCCTTAAAAACGGTCTTATCACCGACGGATTTACTTAGTTTTTCAACAATAAAATCACTCATTTTTTCTCCCTCAGATAAGCATGGATGGCTTGACGGTCATTTTCCAATTCTCCATCGACAATAGCATATTCAATCTCTGTTAAAATCTCTCCCAAATCTGGACCTGGTTGATAGCCATATTCCTTAATCAAAATGCCACCATTAATCTGAATTTCTTTCTTGTCATGAATGGTCAAGCTCTGGTAGGTTTCTGTGATAGCTTGCGGGTTAACTTCTTTTCCTTGAGCCTGACGAAGATTTTCAGCCTGTAAAAGCAACTCCAAGTCAAAGCGGTAACAATCGCGCTTACTCAATTCTCCCTTTTCACGCAAGGTCAAAATAGTCAGCAAATCCTGAACCTGCTTGGCAAACTGGCGTGAGGTCTTCCAAGCCTTCAAAAATGGCTGCGCATTTTCAATCTCCAAAGCCCACAGTAGAGCCGCCCAAGCTTGCTCTGAAGATTCAAAGGTGAAATCAGTCTCCAAATCAAACAGTCTGTTAAGCTTGTCCTGGCTAGATGCCATATCAGGGAGATAGTCATAAGCTTGACTCTCAATCATGGAAGCCAAGCCCCTTCTCCAAAAGGGAGCCAACAAGAGTTTATCAAACTCGACAAATGTACGCTCTACAGAAATTTTCTCCAAAAGTGGCGTCAAGGTCTTCATAGCTTTAAAGGTTTCTGGCTCAAGTTCAAAGCCAAGGCTGGCCTGAAAACGGAAACCACGCATAATCCGCAAAGCATCTTCGTTGAAACGCTCACTAGCCATTCCAACTGCTCGTAAGACTTGGTTTTCCAAATCCTCTAAACCATGGAACAAGTCAACAATTTCTCCTGTCTCGTCCAAGGCAAAGGCATTGACTGTAAAATCACGGCGCTTGAGGTCTTCTTCTAGCGAGCGAACAAAGGAAACCGCACTGGGTCTGCGATAGTCCACATAGACATCCTCCGTCCGAAAGGTGGTTACCTCATACTCCTCATCCCCATCTAAGACCAAGACGGTTCCATGCTCGATTCCGATATCGGCTGTTCGCGGAAAAATCTGCTTGGTCTCTTCTGGATAAGAAGACGTCGCAATATCCACATCATGGATGGGACGATTGAGGAGGGCATCTCGAACAGAGCCACCAACAAAATAAGCCTCAAAACCTGCTTCTTTAATTTTTTCTAATACTGGTAAAGCCTTCTGAAATTCAGAAGGCATTTGCGTTAATCTCATAATAAGTGTTCTAATCCATAGACAAGCTCATGACGCTTGACAACTTCTTTAATTCCCAAATTCACCCCTGTCATGAAGGAGCTGCGATCATAGGAGTCATGACGGAGGGTCAATCCTTCTCCCTGATTGCCAAAGATGACTTCCTGATGAGCTACCAAGCCTGGCAAACGAACTGAGTGAATCCTCATGCCATCAAAGTCAGCACCACGGGCACCTGCAATCAATTCTTCCTCATCAGGCGCACCTTGCTGGATTGATTCACGAACTTCTGCCATCAACTCAGCTGTTTTAATAGCTGTTCCACTCGGAGCATCCTTTTTCTTGTCATGGTGGAGCTCGATAATCTCCACATTTGGGAAATATTTGGCCGCCTGCGTCGCAAATTGCATAAGCAAGACAGCACCCAGGGCAAAGTTAGGGGCAATCAAACCACCCAAATCTTGGGAACGAGAAAATGCTTTTAGTTCAGCAATTTCTTCACTAGTGAAACCAGTTGTTCCAACTACTGGAGCAAAGCCATTTTCAAGAGCAAAGCGTGTATTTTCATAGGCAACAGCTGGTGTAGTAAAATCTACCCAGACATCCGCTTCAAAACCGACCAAATCTGCCTTATGCTTGAAAACAGAAATTCCCTGCCATTCTGACTCAGACTCAAAAGGATCCAAAACTGCTACCAAGTCCAAGTCTGGATCAGCCAAGACCATCTGACAAGCAGCTTGGCCCATCTTTCCCTTAAAACCAGCAATAATTACTCGAATACTCATCTCTACTCCTGTCTAAGATACAAATCCTGTAGGAACACAAAGTGAAAATAGGAGTTTTGATCAAGAAGTGTCTACTCCTTGGAAGAACTATCTTTTTCACACAGGGTTCCAGGCGTATTCAATTATCAAGATACAAAGGACCTTAGTTGCCCATGAAAAATAGAGAATGGCGCTGACTTTCCACGAAAGGCAAGACAGACATCTTTTTTCAAGAGGCAGGTAGTCCGTGTTCAATTTCTAAGATACAAGGCTTCTTAACTAGCCTAGAAGCACCAACTAAATCACTGGAATATAACCCAGAGCAATGCTTCCTGCTCCTAGGTGGGTCCCAATGACACTGCCAAATGTAGCAAGTGAAATATCCGTACCCACTCCAGATTCAAGCAAGTGTTGACGCAATTCTTCAGCCTTTTCAGGAGCATTTCCATGAATGACAATGACCCGATATTGGCCTGAAGCCGTTGTTTCCTTAATGATTTCAATTAAACGCTTGGTTGCTTTCTTCTCAGTACGAACTTTTTCGTAAACTTCAATCACACCTTGGTCATTGAAATAAAGAATTGGCTTAATGCTTAGCAGATTACCCAAAATCGCAGCCCCATTTGAAAGGCGTCCACCTTTCACCAAATGATCCAAATCATCCACCATGATAAAAGCTGACGTACGACTAATTTGAATAGCTAGTTTATCCTGAATAATGGCAAAATCATCGCCCTGGTCGCGCCAGTTAAAGACACTTTCAACCATGATACCCAGCGGAGCACTTGTAATCAAAGTGTCTGGAAAAGCAATGGTTAAACCCTCATAGTCATCCACCATATACTGGATATTTTGGTAAAAACCTGAAATTCCAGAAGATAGGAAAAGCCCCAAGGCATGGGTATAGCCTTGTTCTTTGAGTGAAGTTAAAATTTCATCTAACTTGGCAATGCTTGGTTGACTGGTCTTAGGCAATTCCGAAGCCTGAGCCATTTTTTGATAAAATTCCTCAGCAGTCAGATTGATACCTTCGACATACTCCTCACCATCAATATTGACAGGAATATCCAAGACAAACAAATCTTCTCTTTGTAAGGTCTCTGCACTGAGATAGGCAGAGGAATCTGTGATAACAGCTAATTTCATATTAGAACTCCAAATTGATTCCTGGTAAGTCTAATGCAATTTCAGTTACTTCGTAAGTCAAACGATTAAGCATGTTCAAACATGGACGAGCCAAGGTTTCCACCTCTTCTTGATCCAATTCACTTGGTTCATTAACAATACGACCATCGATATGGTTTACCTGTGAAATGGTTCCACTGATGACAAATTTATCAAATACAATCATAAAACTCAAGACGACAATCAAAGAAGTCACTTGATTTTCTTGGTCATGTTGAATCAATTGGAAGTTCACATCCACCTTAGTTTCAGGAGCTCCATTTTCATTTTCCCATTCAAAATTACGCGCATCAAAATGATACTGACTAACAAATTCTTGTTCACGTTTAAGATTCATGTCTCTCTCCCTTGGCTACAATATTATAAGCTATTGTACCATAAATTTTTATTTTCATCTAGTTTTCTAGGATTTAGTCAATCCCGATTTCATCTCGAACCACATCTGCAATGGTATCAACATAGTAGTCCACTTCTTCTGTTGTAGGCGCTTCTGCCATAACACGCAAGAGGGGCTCTGTTCCACTTGGACGCACCAGAATACGGCCATTCCCTGCCATTTCTTCTTCCATCTTCTCGATAATAGCCTTGATAGCTGGCACTTCCATAGCCTTTTCCTTCATGGCATTTTCCACTCGGATATTGACTAATTTTTGTGGATAGATGGTTACTTCTGCCGCCAACTCTGACAAACTCTTACCAGTTTCCTTCATGATTTTAGTCAATTGTACGGCAGACAATTGACCATCACCTGTGGTATTGTAATCCATCAAGATGACATGACCAGACTGTTCACCACCAAGATTGTAGCCTGATTTTCTCATTTCTTCCACAACATAGCGGTCGCCAACTGCAGTGACTGCCTTGTTAATGCCTTCGCGGTCCAAGGCCTTGTGGAAACCAAGGTTGGACATCACAGTCGTCACGATTGTATTTTGAGCCAATTGTCCTTTTTCAGAAAAGTATTTCCCGATGATATACATGATTTTGTCACCATCAACGATATCCCCATTTTCATCAACAGCAATCAAACGGTCACTGTCTCCATCAAAGGCCAAACCGATAGCTGACCCGCTTTCTTTGACCACTTCTTGAAGGGCTTCTGGATGTGTTGAACCAACATTAAGGTTGATATTAAGACCATCTGGTGTTTCCCCTATAACCGTCAATTGAGCACCAAGGTCTGCAAAGATTTGACGGGCACTGGTAGAAGCTGCTCCATTAGCTGTATCCAAGGCAACCTTCATTCCATCAAGAGGAGTTCCAGTTGAAACTAGATAGCTTTCATACTTACGCAAGCCTTCTGGATAATCTACCAAGGTTCCCAAGCCTTCTGCACTTGGACGAGGAAGAGTATCTTCCGCAGCGTCTAGCAAGGCTTCAATTTCTGCTTCTTTTTCGTCGTCTAGTTTGAATCCATCACCGCCAAAGAACTTAATTCCATTATCAAGGGCTGGGTTGTGGCTAGCAGAAATCATGACACCTGCACTGGCTCCCTCAGTTTTAACCAAGTAAGCCACTGCTGGTGTTGCCAAAACGCCTAGTTTATAAACGTGAATTCCCACGGACAGTAGACCTGCCACCAAGGCTGATTCTAGCATTTCCCCAGAAATACGTGTGTCACGTCCCACAAAAACTTTCGGTGCTTCCGTTTCATGTTGACTAAGAACATAGCCTCCAAAACGTCCTAATTTAAAGGCCAATTCTGGCGTTAGTTCTACGTTAGCTTCTCCACGGACTCCATCAGTCCCAAAATATTTACCCATTTTTATAAAATCCTTTTTCTATTTTTAATTCGTTTTTGAACTAGTTGCTTTCGTTGACGAAGGTGTCTCCGACGAACTGCTTGTGCTTGAACTTGGTGCTACTGGTTTTGTAGTGACCTTCATTGTTGTGTCAAATGGAGTAATCACTACTGGTAAGACAACCCCATTGCGGTCGATTGCCTGCAAAGGTACCGAACCACTATAGTTACCTGTAATCCGTTCGCTGGTTGGTAAAAGTGCAATAACTTTGTCAATCTTAGCTAAAGTTTCCTGATCTGTCGTAACCGAAACTCGTTCATTTGATACGGTTACACTATCAATTTGTAGCTTGGGATCAATCTGGCTTTGGTCAACTTGTGGCACAACAAGCATCCCATCTCTCTTAACCTTCTTCCCAACTTTCACTGTAATCTTTTGAGGCGTTGCCACAGCGGTCAATCCACTTGGAAGATTTTCAATGTTCAAGGGAACTTCAATCGTTCCAACACTAGCATCTGTCAAATCCGCTGTAACCTTAAACTTACGAGTACTTTCCTGCATTTCGCTCGCCAAAGTCACACGATTGGCACCTGTCAGCACAACTGAAACTTCTGAAGCAAAACCACTAATAAAGTATTGACTATTATCATAATGAATGTCTATAGGAACATTTGCTACCGTATTGGTGTAGGTTTCTGATTTGACCTGCCTTACAGTATTATTATTTTGAAAGTTGGTCGATGTTGCATAGATAAATAAGACACAAGCAAAAAAGAGAGATGAGATAATATATAAACTATTTTTTCTCATTTTTCCAACCTCCTAGCAAACGGTCCCTGAAACTAACTTTTTCCTCAACGACTGGCAAAAGAATTCTTCTTAGCTCTGCTTCAAATTCCTCAAGAGTCAAGGCATGCTTGAAGACCCCATTATAGGTAATAGAAATAGCACCTGTTTCCTCTGAGACGATGAAGGTCAAGGCATCCGACACTTCTGATAAACCGATAGCCGCCCTATGTCTGGTTCCAAATTCCTTGGAAATCCCTGTCCTTTCTGTTAAAGGCAGATAGGCAGAAGTCACCGCAATCCGATTTTCTCTGATAATTACAGCACCATCATGTAGGGGAGTGTTAGGAATAAAAATATTGATGAGGAGTTCTGCCGAAATATTGGCATCCAAGGGAATCCCTGTCGCAATGTATTCTTGCAAGGTGCGAACTCGTTGGATGGCAACCAGGGCACCAATCTTACGAGGGCTCATATATTCAACTGACTTGACAAAGGCACGAATCATTTGCTCTTCTGCACTAATTTGACTAGTAGAAAAGAAATCTGTCGCCCGTCCCAAGCGTTCCAAACCAGTCCGAATCTCTGGAGAGAAGATAACAACCGCAGCAATAACCCCATAGGTGATAATTTGATTAATCAACCAAGAAATCGTTGTTAATCCAAGGATATTGGCCACAACCTGGGCTAATACAAAGATCAAGACCCCACGTACCAAAATCATAATCTTAGTACCAGCTATCGCTTTTGTAAAACGATATAAAACATAGGCCACAATCAAAATATCAAACAAATTGATGGCAATACTCCAAGGACTAGAAAACAAGCTAGTCCAATATTGCAGGTTGGATAATTGTTGAAAGTTCATCTGCTGTCTCCTCTCTGTCCAAACACGTTCCTTTCTATTATACCATTTTTTCTGACATTTTTTCCCCTATCCTACTTCATTTTAAATTAAAGAAAAAATATGATAAAATAAACTGATACTCAATGAAAATCAAAGAGCAAACTAGGAAGCTAGCCGCAGGTTGCTCAAAACACTGTTTTGAGGTTGCAGATATAGCTGACGTGGTTTGAAGAGATTTTCAAAGAGTATGACTAGAAAAAACAAAGGAGAAACCATGTCTCAACTCTATGATATTACCATTGTAGGTGGTGGTCCAGTCGGGCTTTTTGCGGCCTTTTATGCCCACCTACGTCAAGCCAAGGTCCAAATCATCGACTCTCTTCCCCAGCTAGGTGGACAACCTGCTATTCTCTATCCTGAAAAGGAAATCCTAGACGTCCCAGGTTTCCCAAACCTGACTGGAGAAGAGTTGACCAACCGCTTGATTGAACAACTAAACGGCTTTGATACCCCTATTCATCTCAATGAAACGGTTCTTGAGATTGAAAAACAAGAAGAAAGCTTTGTCATCACAACTTCTAAAGGAAGTCACCTGTCTAAAACTGTTATCATCGCTATGGGTGGCGGTGCCTTTAAACCACGTCCGCTTGAACTAGAAGGCGTTGAGGGCTATGAAAATATCCACTACCACGTTTCCAACATCCAGCAATACGCTGGTAAGAAAGTGACGATTCTTGGTGGAGGAGACTCAGCTGTAGATTGGGCTTTAGCTTTTGAAAAAATTGCACCAACTACCCTTGTTCACCGCAGAGATAATTTCCGTGCCTTGGAGCACAGCGTCCAAGCCTTGCAAGAATCATCTGTAACCATCAAGACACCATTCGTCCCTAGCCAACTCCTTGGAGATGGAAAAACGCTCGATAAACTTGAAATCACAAAAGTCAAATCTGATGAAGCAGAAACGATTGACTTAGACCACCTCTTTGTTAACTATGGTTTCAAATCTTCTGTCGGTAACCTTAAAAACTGGGGTCTGGACCTCAACCGCCACAAGATTATCGTCAACAGCAAACAGGAATCTAGCAAAGCAGGTATCTATGCTATCGGTGACTGCTGCTACTACGAAGGAAAGATTGATTTGATTGCGACAGGCCTCGGAGAAGCTCCAACCGCTGTCAACAATGCCATCAACTACATCGACCCTGAGCAAAAAGTACAACCAAAACACTCAACTAGTTTATAAAAAGAACCACGAGTCCTAGGATTCGTGGTTTTATAGTTCATCTACAATCTTGTTAGCTCATATCTTTCCCTTTTTTAGCAAAAATAAAAATGCCTATCAAACTGATAAAACATGTGATATAATAAGAACGGCACTAACAATACGCCTTGGAAAAGGAGGTATTACAGATGCTAGAACTTCTC
>CAUTTK010000009.1:0-35300 GCA_963541475.1 uncultured Streptococcus sp.
TTGGTTTGAGTCGCCTGTAGTTCTGCCACAAATTCCTTCTGTTTCAAACTGCCTTTTGACACTAAAATTTCACCTACATAGAAAGCCTTGGTTACCTCCAACAAATCTCCAACATGCTCCTTGTCTGTGTTGGTCAAGATTAGCTGGTCAATCTTGGCTACTCCTCGACTTTTGAGATAGGGAATCAAGGTACGCTGGGCATTGCTGGTCGTCGTCCTTTCTTGCCATTTTTCGATTTTCTTAGTAGACTCTGCCTTGCCACCAACATCTATGAGAATGGTTTTCCCAGTTACATCTCGTATGAAAAGACTCTCGCCTTGCCCCACATCCAGCATGGTGATTTCATTTTCCAGTGGATGCTTGGTCAAGCAAAAGAGACCTGCAATCAATAAGCTCAATACTGCTAGACTTTTAATGTTTCTCCCCAAATCATAGACCAAAGCCAAAGAAATTAATAATAAGATTAAAAGCCATGCATTGGGTTGTCCAAAGACCAGAGGCCTACTTGCCACCTGTGATACCAAGCGAATAATTCCCTCTAACCATTCAAAGATAAAATTCAGCTGAATAACTGGATAGAGAAAGGAAAGGGCAAATAAGATAGACAAGAGCGGTAAGAAGACCAAGTCAAATAGAAAGGAAAAGACAAAGGTCAAAAGGATGGACCAAGGCTGAAATTCCGCAAAATAGAAGGCTAAAATGGGTAATATCCCCAAAGAAATGACTAGACTTTCTCTAGCAACAGCCTTGAGGCCCTCTCCTTCTTTGCTGGTCATGGTCAAGATAAAAGCATAGGCGCAGGATAAGACACCTCCTGCTGTCAAGAAAAAGTTGGGCATGACGATAAAGAGGACAAGCACAGTCAGGGCAAAATTATCTAAGCCCTTAACACCATGTTGAGCCAATAATTTTTGGAAAAGACTGCGAATGACCGATGCTGAAAATCCAGTTAGTCCCGCATAGATAAGGGAAAAAGGATAAGTCAGCCACTTCAACTTTTCTTGAGTCAAACCCAATCGCAAGAGAAGTTTCTTAAATCCATCCATGAAAAAGCCTACCTGCATACCCGACAAGGCAAAAAGATGGATAATTCCTAGACTGGAATAAAGCTCATTCATCTCCTCAAAGTCGGTGTCCAGATGTCCCAATAAAAGACCTGTCATGTAATTGCGCATAGGGTCTGGAAAGTGTGTCTTAATCCAAACTACAGCCTTTCGACGTAAACTAGACAGGTTTTCTCCTATATCCCAACTGCCAACCTTTTGAAGTGACTGGATTTTTTTGACATTGAGAGTCTGGTAAATTCCCTGAGTTTTCAGATAGGCTTGATAGTCAAAGCCACCAAAATTTCTCTGCCCTTCTGGCTCCGAAAGCTTCCCTTCTAACTCTATCTCATGAAGGTCTGTTAAGGCTTGAAAGCGCTCTTTCTCCTCCTCAGACTGGAGTTTATAGTAAACTTGGAAGGTACTGCTGTCAACCTTGCCACGAAAGGATAGGCTATCACCATTGACCTTAATAGTGTCAGGCAAAATCCGTACCCTTTCAACAGAATCTGCTAGATTTTGACTAACTTGACTCTGTTGCCAAGTTTGAAACAGAAACCAAAATCCAAAGATTCCACAAATCACTAGAACTTTACCAGCAGATTTCCACGGAAATTGGATAAAGAGACAGACCAGCAGAAAAACGAAGCCCAACAAAGCAAGATAGGATACTGATAAAATGGCGTAATAAAGCCAGAGCAATAGAAAACTCAGATAGATTAGGGGAATTGGGAAATTCTTAATCCACTGTAACATAGTCTTTTAGCTTTTCTATGGTTTTAGCACCAATGCCAGAGACCTTCTTGAGTTCATCAACCGACTTGAATTTCCCATTTGACTCACGATGGTCGATAATGTCCTGAGCTCGTTTTCCTCCCAGTCCCTTGACCTGTTTAAGCTCTTCCAGACTGGCCTTGTTAATATTGACCTTCTTTTCCTTGCTTGTTGAAGAAGCCGCTCCAGAACCTGCCTGTTGACTAGCTGCTTCTTCGCCCTTAGTAGGAACGTAAACCAGAGCCTCGTCATTAACTTTCTGAGCTAGATTGAGCGACTTGCTATCTGCTTGCTCTGTCAAGCCACCTGCCTTCTGAACAGCGTCATTGACTCGACTACCTACAGGCAAATCATAAATCCCTGGCGATTTAACAGCCCCCTTCACATCTACTGTGATTAAATCTTGTTCAACAGGTTCTTCCTTTTCTTCCTTCTTCACTTCCTTTTCAGTTAATGAATCCTCAGAAACAGCTGCAACTTCAGCCTGCAAATTCGTTTCTTTGACAGGTGTTTGTGAAGCTGGCTTTAGCAGGAAAAATCCTCCGACAAGTAATCCCAGACCAGTACAGATGACAATGATTTTATACTCTTTTATTTTCTCGATAATTGATTCCATATTTTCTCCTCTCTTAGATTATTCGTAAGAGAAAGAAAAAACAGTCGAAAATTTCTTTTCAACTGCTTATTTATTTGCAAAATAGTCTTCCTTGGTCAAGACATAATGAACTCTTGTAACAATTCGGCCTTCTTCATGCTGGTCCATACAAGCATATGGTTCTGCATGGGAAAAGCGCATGCCTGATTTCTCCATGACCTTTCCAGATGCGAGATTATCCTTATCGTGAAGGGCGGTCAACTTGTTCATTCCAATCTTCTCAAAAGCCAGCTCAATCACGGCACGATTGGCTTCTGTCGTCAAACCTTGATTCCAATATTTTTTATTGATAATGTAGCCAATAGCCGCCTTCTTAAGAGCAGGATCAATCTTGTGCAAATCAATGGTTCCAATAAACTGACCATTGCTTTTTAGTTCTATTCCCCAGCGTCCCAAGGGATTGGCCAAGTAGAACTGACCAATGTTATTCTTGGTTTCTTCCAAACTTTGATTTGTTTGAAAAGTGTAGCGCGTATTTTCTCTGTCTGAGGCATACTCAAACATAGCTTCCGCATCATCCAAGGTTACAGGTCTAAGCAATAAACGCTCTGTCTCCACTATTGGATACTGAGCTAGTTTTAAAAAGATTGATTCCATATATTTCTTCCACTTAAAACATTTCTAATCTAATATAAGGATATTAAATAAAACATTTAAAAGGCAAATTTATACTTGGTATTGAGATAACTTTAAGTACAAAAGAACTACCCTTCAGATAGAGGTTGAGGATCTAATTCTTCACTCTCTTCATTTTTAACTGGAGCTGGTTCATAAGCTCGAATAATCTGAGCAACAACTGGATGGCGAACCACATCCTTGGCTGAAAAATGAACAAAGTCAATCTGGTGAATGTTCTTGAGTTTTTCTTGGGCATCAATCAGACCGGACTTGACATTACGTGGCAGGTCAATCTGACTGATATCTCCATTGACAATCATCTTAGAATTAAAGCCTAAACGAGTCAAGAACATCTTCATCTGCATGATGGTCGTATTTTGCGCCTCATCGAGAATGACAAAGGCATCATCCAAGGTCCGTCCACGCATATAGGCAAGGGGAGCAATTTCGATAATTTCACGCTCCATGAGACGAGTTGTTTGGTCTTTCCCCAGAATCTGATACAAGGCATCATAAACAGGTCTAAGGTAAGGATCTACCTTCTCCTTAAGATCACCCGGAAGAAAACCTAGACTCTCTCCAGCTTCCACTGCCGGGCGTGTTAGGATAATCCGCTTAACCTGCCCACGTTTAAGGGCTGTCACTGCCAAGGTCACTGCAAGAAAGGTCTTCCCTGTCCCTGCTGGCCCAATTCCAAAGGTCACATCGTGCTGTTTAACACTATCCACATAAAGTTTTTGACCCAGTGTTTTGACACGGATAGGCTTCCCTGTATTGTCCTTGATAATTTCTTCTTCGTAAAGGGCGACAAACTTGTCGATTTCATCGTTTTTGACCATGCTAATTGCAGTCACCACATCTGGCGTGCCAACGGTCATCCCCCGATTCACCAAGACCATCAGAGCCTGAATAACCTGACGGGCTTCCTCACAGGCAGTCTCTTCTCCCAAAACCTGTACAATCTCCGTACGAGCATGAATCACCACATCAAGCTCTTCTTCCATCAAACGAAGATGGCGTTCATTGGAACCAAAAAGATGAAACAGGTCATCTGGATGACTCAGTTGAATGTCAATTGAATGTTCCTTCAAATAAAGAACCTCTCTAATCCTTTTATTTCTTTTTATTATAGCAGAGGGATGGAGAAATTACTAGCCCAAACCCAGTGAATCATGCTAGTGTTCTAAGTATTCTTGCCAGATAGCGTCAAAGTCTCCTAGGTTAAAAGAGAAACTGGCATGTTCTTCCAAAAAGCGACTCACCTCATCAAAATCATCGGTATGTTTTGGAAAGGCTGATTCTTCAAAAGCGAGGTCTGCCAAGATAGCCTTGGGACTATTACTTTTAGGATTGCGCTCAGTCATGAGCCAAGTGTAAAATGATTTTCTCATAAATCTCCCTAAATCAACTCTGTCCCAAACTGGTCTTGCTTGATTTTGCCAGCCTTCATCAAGCCACCGAGTGCTTTCTTGAACTGACCTTTAGAAATACCAAATGTTGCCTTGATGTCGTCTGGAGATGACTTATCATTTAAGGTCATGAAACCGCCATTGCTTTCCAAGTAGGTCAAAATCATCTGAGCATCATTTTCCAACATTTCAAAAGAACGTGGTTTGAGGGAGAGGTTCAAGGTACGGTCCACTTCACGGAAACCAATGACACGCGCATCTAATACTTGCCCCAAACGTGGCTCTGCGTAACGCTCGCTAGGATGGATAAAGCCAAGCATGTTATTTTCTGGCAGGTAAACAAAAGTTCCTGAAAGCTTGAGACGGTATACAATGGCTGGCCAGTTTTGGTTCTGCATGTTGTTGTAGGCAGGACGAGCCAGACGTTGGAAGTCTTCTTGATAAGCCAAGAGTCCCCAGATACGGTCTTTCTTGTCCACTTCAAGACGGATGTAGAGTTGGTCGCCCTTCTTAGGCCAAAGTTCCTTGAGCTCAGGGAGAATATCAAGTGACACAACGATTTCCTTGTCAGGAAGGCCTGTATCCACAAAGACACCCAAGTCCTTGCGTACTTCTGTGACACGACCCCAACCAAATTGGTCCTGAGTTGCAGTCACTTCTAGAGTGGTCAAGCGGAGTTTTTGCTTCATATCCGTGTAGGCAAAACCTTTAACCGTATCCCCTACTGTATGTTGACCTTCTTCCTTAGCAAGAGCATAGGTTTGACCATCCTTTTGCACAAAGTAAAATCGGTCATTTTCATCGATGATGAGTCCAACGATAAAACTTGCAAGATTTGTATTCATATTTCCTTCTTTCGAATAAAACTCAGCCAGCAATGCCAACTGAGTTTTTCTGTTTATTTTTAGACTTCCAAGAGTTCTTTTTCTTTGTTGGCAGTCATGTCGTCGATGTGTTTAACAGCATCGTCTGTTACTTTTTGAATATCTTTTTCAAGAGTCTTCAATTCGTCTTCAGTGATTTCTTTTGCTTTTTCTTGTTTCTTAGCTTCGTCCATAGCATCGCGACGGATATTGCGGACAGCCACTTTAGCATTTTCGCCGACCTTCTTCACTTCTTTAGCAAGGTCACGACGAGTTTCTTCTGTAAGAGCTGGGATAACCAAACGAATCACAGAACCGTCGTTAGCTGGTGTGATACCAAGATCAGAAGCGTTCAAGGCACGTTCGATATCTTTCAATGAAGATTTGTCAAATGGTGTTACCAACAAAACACGCGCTTCTGGAATGGTAATTGAAGCGATTTGGTTAAGGGGAGTTTCTACTCCATAGTATTCTACATGTACACGGTCAAGCAAGCTTGCATTGGCACGACCGGCACGGATACCACCAAATTCACGAGCAAGTGATTGGTGAGACTGGGTCATTCTCTCTTTAGCTTTTTCAATAATTGCGTTAGCCATAATCTTTCTTATTCCTTTTCTTCGATATTATTTGAAACTGTTGTTCCGATATTTTCCCCAAATACGACACGTTTGATGTTGCCTGGTTGGTTCATGTTGAAGACAACCAAGTCAATGTCGTTGTCCATTGAGAGGGTTGAAGCTGTTGAGTCCATGATACGAAGACCTTTATTGATCACGTCACGGTGGGTCAATTCTTCAAACTTAACGGCTGTCTTGTCCTTCTTAGGATCGGCATTGTAAACACCGTCTACGCCATTTTTAGCCATAAGGATAGCATCCGCTTCGATTTCAGCTGCACGAAGGGCCGCAGTTGTATCTGTTGAGAAGTATGGTGAACCAATTCCGGCACCAAAGATAACGATACGGCCTTTTTCAAGGTGACGAAGGGCACGTCCACGGACATAAGGCTCTGCCACTTGTTGCATAGCAATAGCTGTTTGCACACGTGTATCAACTCCAACTTGTTGCAATGAATCTGCCATCACAAGAGCATTCATAACAGTCCCAAGCATTCCTGTGTAATCTGCCTGAACGCGGTCCATACCTGCTTCTGCAGCAGGTTCTCCACGCCAGAGATTTCCTCCACCAATAACAAGGGCAATTTCGATACCTAAGCTATGAACTTCTTGAATCTCTTTTGCGATTGTTTGAACTGTTTGGATATCAATCCCTACGCCACGTTCACCGGCAAGGGCTTCACCTGATAACTTGATTAAAATACGTTTATACTTGGGATTCGCCATTTTCACTCTCCTTTTTTTATCCTACCTATTTTATCACAATTTCTAAGATTTTTATAGTATCATGAGCAATTCTTTCAAAAAAATTAGACAGTCAAAAATTCCTCTAAATCACTGAGGGCACGCTCTGCAATTTTTTCATAACGAGCCTTCTTATCACGGATACGCTCGCCTTCCAACTCCTTGATAATTCCAAAATTGACATTCATTGGTTGGAAATGTTTGCTGTCCGCATGGGTGATGTAATGAGCCAGACTTCCAATCGCTGTGGTCTCTGGGAAAACAGCCTCGCTTTCTCCCTTGAAGAGACGAGCAGCGTTAATACCCGCAACTAAGCCTGACGCCGCTGATTCAACATAACCCTCTACACCCGTCATCTGACCAGCAAAGAAGAGATTTGGTTGTTTCTTAGAACGGTAAGTCTGCTCAAGAAGATTTGGTGAATCCATATAAGAATTGCGGTGCATGACACCATAACGAACAAACTCCGCATTTTCAAGACCTGGAATCATTTGGAAGACACGCTTTTGTTCTCCCCATTTGAGGTGGGTCTGGAAACCAACGATATTGTATAGGCTACCAGCTGCATTATCCTGACGAAGCTGAACAACTGCATAAGGTGTTTTGAATTCTCCATCACGAGGGCCTGTGTAGTCGTCCGGATACTCCAAACCGACTGGTTTCATAGGACCATAAAGCATGGTTTTAATACCTCGTTTAGCCATGACTTCGATTGGCATACATCCTTCAAAGTACTTTTCTTTTTCAAAGGAATTGAGCGGTGCTTCTTCCGCATTGACCAAGGCTTCATGGAAATCCATAAATTCTTGCTTGGTCATAGGGGCATTGAGGTAGGCCGCCTCTCCCTTGTCATAACGAGACTTGAGATAGACCTTGCTCATATCGATAGTATTGACATCGATAATAGGCGCTGCCGCATCATAGAAATAGAAACCATCGCCATCATTAAGTGCATGAATCTTTTCAGCCAAGACATCGCTAGTCAAGGGACCAGTAGCGACAACTGTAATAACATCTGTCGGCAATTCTTTAATTTCATCACGAACCACTTCAATCAAGGGGTGGTTGGCAACTTTTTCAGTCACCATCTGTGAGAAACCATCTCGGTCCACAGCAAGCGCACCACCTGCAGGAACACGTGTAGCCTCAGCAGATTCCAAAATGACAGAACCCAAGCGACGCATTTCTTCCTTGAGAAGACCAACAGCATTGGTCAAAGCATCTCCACGTAGAGAATTGGAACAAACCAACTCAGCAAAATTATCTGTTTTGTGCTGAGGTGTTGACTTGACACCACGCATTTCATAGAGTTTAACTGGAATACCACGTTCTGCGATTTGGTAGGCTGCTTCAGAACCTGCCAAACCAGCACCGATAACATTGATATAAGATTGAGACACGACACTAATACCTCTTTGGGAGTGTGAAGACAAGATTCACATTGAAAAAGTCCACAGGACTTACTTCGCTCTCGAATTTCTTGGCTCAGGCTGAAAAAGTCCACAGGACTTACTTCGCTTTCGAGTTTCTTGGCTCAGGCTGAAAAAGTCCACAGGACTTTTTCACTCCCACAAATCTTTCTATTTTTTCTTCTACTAGTATAACAAAAAAAGGGAAGAAGGCAAACTTCCCTGTTTAGGCGTTTTATTGATTTTCTTCCCAGTCGTGGTAGGCAGCATAGAGCTGGCTTTTATTCCACTGGTAAAACTTAGCAACTTCCTTAATAGCTTGATTTTTCTTCATGCCTTGCTGGATACGGGTTTGAATTTCTAAGAACAAATCTTCCTCGTCCTTTTCCTCCACATCTTGGCTGGCACCTTCAACGATGAGTAGGCATTCTCCCTTAAGTGGCGTTTCAGCGATGCTTTCTAATAACTCAGAAATGGTACCTCGTTGGTATTCTTCATAGATTTTGGTCAATTCTCTGACCAAGACGACCATGCGGTCACCGTAGACTTCTAACATATTTTCTAGCGTATCTGCCACACGATGGGGCGATTCATAGAAAATCTGAGTCTCAGGATAGTCTTTTTTCAAGTCGAAAAATTGCTTCTGTTGGCCTGATTTTCTAGGTAAAAAGCCATAAAAGATATGTGGCTGTGGCGCTAAACCACTGGCAATCAAGGCAGAAATTCCTGCAGAGGCACCTGGAACAGTGACAACTGCGATTTCTTCCTCAATAGCTGCCTTGACCAAATCATGACCAGGGTCTGAGATACTAGGCAGTCCCGCGTCGGATACCTGAGCAATACTTTGCCCTGCTTTCAAGAAACCAATCAAATCAGGAATTTTTTCCTTGGCATTATGCTCATGAAAACTGATCTGCTTGGTAGAAATATCAAAATGCTTGAGCAAAAGTCCTGTATTGCGCGTATCCTCAGCCGCGATCCAGTCTACTTCTTTCAAGGTCTGGATAGCTCGAAAGGTCATATCATCCAGATTGCCAATCGGCGTTGCTACAAGGTAGAGCTTACCATAGGGGGACTGCCCCTTAAAACTTTTTTGAACCTGCATGCCTACTCCCTATATAACAACTCATCACAGAACATACATTCCTCGTCCTGCTCCCGACGTTGCCCATAAAAATCATTACATACGTGAAAACCATCTTTATAAATCCGACGAACACTTTCACGAACATGCTTGGCCTTAACTGGAGTATCTGCCTCCACCTCACCCAAACGTTCTCGCAATTTCGAATTTTCCAAGCGTAGAGCTGTATTTTCCTCGACCAGGCTCTTGAGATTTTTCTTGATGGCTTCAACGTCAGCCAAGGTCACCAATAGTTGCTGGGAAAAAGCATCCAGTGCATCAAATAATTCTTTTTTATCCATAAACCAGCCCTTTCCTTTCTATAATATTCATTCTTTAAGCTTCAATTTCTTTTAACACCAGATATTCCATGGCATTTTGAAAACTAACATTGGCTTGCCACATCTTTCTGGCTTCTAGCAAGGCTTGTAAAATCTCACGAATCCTAGCTTGTAGGAGATCCTGCCCACAGAGAACTTCGAGGATTCGTAAAACATAATCTTGTTTTTCCTTATCATCCGCCAAACTAGCTAATTTAGCTACTTGGAGATAACTCTCTTTTTTCTTGACTAATAGCAAGGACAATAGCCGTTCGCTTTCATCAACCAAGGTCCAAAAATTAGCCTGATTGACTAATTTTTCAGCCTCAGCCTGAGATAGACTCAACTGAGCTAACAGAGTCGCTTTTTTCTTGATGAGACCTACTTGCTCCAACTGAAGAGCTAACCTAGTTACTTGTTTCTGAAAGTAAAAAATCTGAGTTCGACTCCTTATAGTTGGTAAAATCTTTTCCTCATCACTGGTCAAGAAGAAAATGTAGGCCTCACTCTGAGGTTCTTCGATGACCTTGAGCAGAGAGTTAGCTGCATTAGGATGCATTTTCTCAGCTTGCTCGATAATAAAGACCTGTTGTTTACTTTCAATCCCTGCTTGGGAAAACTGACCCACCAATTCCCTAATGCGTTCTGTCTTGATAATCTGATTGATTGGTTTAATCATGGTAACATCAGGGAATTCTTCCTCTTCAATCAGCTTACAATTTCGGCATTTTTCACATGGTAAAACTCCTACTTTATCGGTACAAAAAAGACTTTTAGCCAAAAATTTTGCCATATCCAAGCTACCAAAAAAACCTGAAAACAGATAAGCATGATTGAGCTGATTTTGCTCCAAGATACGGACAAAACGGTCAAACTGCTCTGGTTGCAAATCATTTAATCGCTCTTGCTTCATTTGCTTAATCCCATTCTCTCAAACAAGACAGACTTGGTATCTTCCACCACTTGGTCCAAAGGAAGACTTGCATCAATCTTGGCAATACGGTCTCCTTCTTTCTCCAAAAGAGAAAGATATCCTTGACGGACCTTTTTATGCAAGTCTAAGCCTTCTAGGTCTAAACGATTGACCTCTCGATTGCTATTTGCTGCAATACGCGCCAATCCTTCTTCCACCTCAATATCAAAATAAAGGGTTAAATCGGGTTTTAGTCCATCTGTAGCAAATTGATTAAGCCAATCAATGGCCTCGATATCTAAGCCTCGACCAAATCCCTGATAGGCAACCGAACTATCAATAAAGCGATCCATGATAACCATTTTCCCGGCTTCGAGAGCTGGTAATACCTTTTCTACCAAGTGCTGTCTACGACTGGCAATATAGAGAAGAAGTTCTGTCTTCGCATCCATCTGCCTATGATCTGGATCCAAAATCACTTCACGAATCTTCTCACCAATCAAGACTCCACCTGGTTCACGGGTCGTCAGTAGCTCTACACCTTTTTCTTCTAATATCGCCAGCAAAGCTTCTAAAACACTGGTCTTTCCTGCGCCTTCTGGCCCCTCAAGCGAGACTAAAAATCCTTTTGACATGACTAACTCATTTCTTTTTTACTATCTTCTATTTTATCAAAAAAATAGGTATTGTGAAAATCTTTTTGGACACTGATTTTAAGGAAGTATAAAAGAGGTAGATTTCTCCACCTCTTATTTACCAAGTTTTTTAGTTCGTTTGTAGGCTTTTTTTACTGCCTCCATAACGGTTCCTCTAAAGGCATGTGCTTCTAAACTAGCTACACCAGCAATAGTAGAGCCGCCAGGGCTACAAACTTGGTCTTTCAAAACACCTGGATGTTGTTTGCTTTCTAAGACCAATTGACCTGCACCAAGAACTGTTTGAGCTGCCATTTGTAGAGCAGTTTCTCGTGGCAATCCTGTCTGAACACCTGCGTCTGCCAAAGCTTCAATGAAGATATAGACAAAGGCTGGTCCACAACCTGCCAGACCCGTTGCAGCATCAATTAAGCCTTCACTGATTTCAAACAATAAACCGGCATGTTGTAAAAGTTGACAAAAGACTTCCTTATCATCTGCTTGGCAGTTGGCTGACAAGGTATAACTAATGACTCCTTGACCGATAGAAACTGGAGTATTGGGCATCATGCGAATGAAACGGTGCTGAATTGGCACAAGACCAGCTAGTTTTTCCAAGGTGACACCAGCAGCCATTGAAATCAAAAGAAGACTCTCCCGTTTTTCAAGAATAGCTTGAGATTCCGCAAGTAAAGTAGATACTTGAGCTGGTTTGACTCCTAAAAAAATCACATCTGCTTCCGCAAAGATTTCCTCATTACTAGAAACTTGACCTCCGTAGCTAGCAATAAAATCATCTACTCTATCTTGACTTAGATTAGAAAGAAGAAACTTATCTGTCCTATTAGCTTGCCAAACAGCCTTGGCTAAGCTAGCACCCATATTCCCCAAACCGATAAATCCAATCTTCATTTTTTACTCCCTTATCTGTCCATCACCAGCGACAACATACTTGTAACTGGTTAATTCTTTTAAGCCCATTGGGCCACGCGCATGAAGTTTCTGAGTTGAAATCCCCATTTCGCATCCAAGTCCAAATTGACCACCATCTGTAAAACGAGTTGAGGCATTAACGTAGACTGCTGCTGAGTCCACTTGATCTGTAAAGTAAGTTGCTGCATCCGCATTTTCAGTAACAATTGCATCCGAATGATGGGTACTGTGGGCTTCAATATGCGCAACCGCTTCTTCTAAACTACTCACTACTTTAACAGCTAGGACATAGTCTAAAAACTCGGTATCAAAGTCTTGAGCCCCAGCTGCTTGGCCAGATACAAACTGACTAGCCTTCTCATCCAAACGGAATTGAATCGGTTCAAGTCCAGCTTCTTTACGCTCTGCAACTAGAACTTGCTCCAAGCGAGGAAGGAAGCTTGCTGCTTTGTCTTCATGAACCAGCAGAACCTCCATGGCATTGCAGACAGAAGGACGACTTGTTTTGGCATTGTTGATGATAGACAGAGCCTTTTCTTCGTCTACATCCTTATCGACATAAACATGAACAATTCCAGTTCCTGTCTCGATAACTGGTACAATAGCATTTTCAACCACTGCATTAATCAAACCAGCCCCCCCACGAGGAATGAGAAGGTCTAGATAACCCTTGGCCTTCATCATAGCATAGCTACTTTCACGGCTGGTGTCTTCCACCAGTTGAATCACATCTGGATGAATGGTAGTCATCTCCAAGCCCTTCTTCAAAGCTGTGACAATGGCATGGGCTGTTTGATAGGCATCCTTACCACTACGAAGAACAACTGCATTTCCACTTTTAAGAGCCAAAGCAGCCGCATCAGACGTCACATTTGGACGACTTTCATAGATAATACCAATAACCCCCATAGCCACACGTTTCTTTGTGATAACCAAACCATTTTCAAGATGATTGGTTTCTAAAACTTCACCGATTGGATCTGGTAAAGCAACCACTTCACGAATCCCAGTTGCCATCGTTTCTATACGACTTGCATCCAAATAAAGACGATCCAGCATCACATCTGAGATTTTACCTTTGGCCGCTTTCATATCGAGGGCATTTGCCTCTAAAATTTCCTCTGTAGCAGCCACTAAGTGATCAGCCATGGCTAGCAAGGCTTGGTTTTTCACCTCTTCACTAGCTGTGTTGATAGACTTCTTAACAGCCTGTACCTGTTCAAATTGTTCTTGTGTACTTACCATAGTTTACCTCTAAAATTCTGTAAAGAGTAGTTGGATTTCAGGAGTAATGGAAATCCAGTCGTCACGGTGAATCAAGACACCCTTGGCTTTTTGAGAACGCAACATATCCTCCAAAGCAGATGCACCAAATTGCACACGCCCTTTTCCAAGTGATTTTCCACTTTCCTTGTCAAATACTGTCACGATATCACCGTAAGAAAAGGCTCCTTCTGCTTCAACAATACCAGATAATAGAAGACTCTTTCCATGTTGAGAGAGAGCTTCAGCAGCCCCTTTATCAACCCAAATAGAACCTTGGCTCTGAGCATAAAAAGCCAGCCATTGTTTCTGGGTACGAAGTCCCTTTTCTTGAGCAACAAAGTAGGAACCATCCTTGGTCTTCTCCGCTGCCTCAATCATGGCATCTGACTTCAATGATGAACAGATATAAACAGGAACTCCTGATTCTGTCGCAATAGTTGCAGCTTTGATTTTAGTTAACATGCCACCTGTACCATTAGACGAACCTGCTCCACCTGCCATATCAATAATCTCACGATTGATAGTCTCGATTTTTTCCAAGCGTTTGGCTGTTGGATCTGAATTAGGATTCCCTGTATATAGACCGTCTACATCTGTCAAGAGAACCAAAAGGTCAGCTTGGACCATGGCCGCTACCTGGGCACTTAAAGTGTCATTGTCCCCAACCTTGAGTTCATCAATGACGACACTATCATTCTCGTTGATGATAGGAATCGCACCACGGCTAAGTAGAACCGACAAGGCCTGATGGGCATTTTTATAACGGCGCTTATCCACAAAATCATCCTGGGTCAGCAAGATTTGTGCAGAAACGATTTGGCGCAAGAGAAGATTGGTCGTGTATTCTTCCAACAAAAGCCCCTGCCCTACCGCTGCTGAAGCCTGTTTATCAGCAATCTTAGTCGGACGCTTTTTAAATCCTAAGGCTCCAAAACCAGCAGCAATGGCACCTGACGATACCAAAATCAATTCATGACCAGCCTCGTGCAGCATAGCTAACTGCTGGGTAATAGCCTTTACCTTACTACGTGATAAACTTCCATCCTCATTCGTCAGAGATGAAGTTCCCACCTTAAAAACAATCCGTTTGTATTTCATAGTCTCACTCCGATTCTTCATATTTATCCATTATAACATGAATGGCAGAAAATAGAAAAGAGTTGATAGGAAAAAGAAGGCCCTAAAACCTTCTTTTTTACTACTGTTTTAATTCAGATCTGTTCACACTCGTTTCAGAGCTTTGTGAAGTTGAAGAAGTCAAATCCTGACTAGTTGAAGAACTTGGAACACTTTCATATTGACTCGTTTCTTTATTTTCAAGATCTTTTTTCACTATTTCTTTGGATTCTTTTATTTCTGAATGACTTGTAACTCTAGTTGTAGCAGATTTCTCTACTGGAACATCCACTAACCAGACACCACTTGAATCAACAGTATATCCTTCTGGTGTCTTACCATTCACAAGTAATTGACCATTTTCTTTCAAGAAGTACCATTTATCCTTGTCCTGAATCCAACCCACGGCTCGTGAACCATCTTCCTTGTAGAAATACCAATCGTTTGCCTTTTTAAGCCAACCTTGCTTCATAGCTCCTGATTCTTCTAGATAGTAATGATGACCAGAAACTTCTATCTCACCTGTCTTCATGATACCAGTAGAATCCATATAGTACCAGGTTTCTTTATCTTTTACCCAGCCCGTCTTCATTTCCCCTGATTGAGCAAAGTAATACCATTGACCCTTATATTGAAGCCAACCTGTCTTCATAGAGCCATCAACATCCAAATAATACCACTGTTCTTTATCTTGAATCCAACCAATTTCCATCTGGTTTTCTTTGTTGAAATAATACCAGATTCCATCAATTTTCTTCCAATTTTTTGCAGCAGCACCAGAGTCTGTCAAATAAAACCAACGATTGTTCCATTTTTTCCATTGATCCTGTAACAAGATACCCGTTTGGTTAAAGTAATACCAGTCACTCTTAATTTCATTCCAACCAACAGCATACTCTCCTGTAGAATCAGGTGCTTGATACCACCAATTTCCATAAGCACTCTTATGCCAACCAGCTTGAAAACTTGGAATCGGCTTGTAGGATGTTGAAATGTTTACTAAACCGTCTTGTCGAATATCAAAAACTGTTGCATCATAGTCTTTGCTGGCTGCGTTGATTCTCTCAATTCCTCGTTCTTTGAGCCAATTAACATACTCACTATCAACACCATTTTTCCAAGGTAGACTATCCGAAGTTTGAACAATCAAACTCGGACTCAAATTTCTGATGAAACCCTTAGTATTTGATTTGTTGGTATCATGGTGATGATTAAACTTCATCAAATCAACTTTTCCAATAAGAGAACCATACTTGTCTTCTGCTCCATGAACATTATCTAAGTCGCCCCCAAGGTAAATTTTCTTGCCATTGACTTTCACCACGCTAATCAGGGAATTGGAATTGTCATCCCAAATTTTCTTTAACTCACCCGATGAATCAGTTTCATTTTCATAATTATAGAGTTGAATATCCATGTCCCCAAACTGAAAATGAGCATCTCCTTGTGTGATGTTTTGAATAACTGAAACACCTTTTTCTGCAGCAGTCTGTAAAACCTTATCATAGCCATACAGATTATCCCATAAACGTTCAGAATTAGTAATACGATTATCACTATATTTTTTAAGATAGACTCGGTCAACTGGATAAGTAGACAGTAATTCATCAACATTTCCAATATGATCACTGTGGGTATGGGTCACTAAAATAAAATCAAGTTTTTGGACACCCAATTCCTTCAAATGACGAAAGACACGGTCTGTCAGAACATGCTTATAAGACGTCTCAATTCCTTCTCTCCATGGATAACGAGAATCACTCCCATCTGGGAAATCATAATCTTCTCCTGTATCCACCATGGCAAAATGTCCATTGCTTTCAAGAATAATCGCATCACTGCCACCTTCATGAACATTTATAAAGTGGATTTTATTTCCTGAACTTTCTTGAGCTTGAACATTCCCATACCATGATAAACCTAAAAAAGCGCCTGCAAGTGCTAAACTAATCAATTTCTTTTTCATTCTTACTTTCTTAATCTCTCCAAAGTTTCTGTGAAAATCTCTGGGATATCTGCTGTAAATTCTAATGTCTCACCTGTTCTCGGATGAGTAAAACCTAAAGTCTTGGCATGAAGAAATTGCCCAAGCCCTTTCAGGGTCTTACGTGGACCATAGACTTCATCACCAGCGACTGGATGGCCAATATAAGCCATGTGAACACGGATTTGATGGGTACGCCCTGTCTCCAGTTGCAGCTCCACTAAGCTATAATCACCAAAGCGTTCCAAAACGTGGAAACGGGTAACTGCAGGCTTGCCTTTAGCAGTCACAGCCTGTTTCTTACGGTCTTTTTCACTCCGGCCAATCGGGGCTTCAATTACACCACGATCATTAGGCAGATTTCCATGAACAATCGCCCAATATTTGCGGAGAGACTTTTTATCCTTGAGTTCTTGGGCAAGTGCCAAGTGGGCCTCATCATTTTTAGCTATCATGAGAAGACCTGACGTATCCTTGTCAATACGGTGAACAATTCCTGGGCGCAGAACCCCATTAATACCCGACAAGTCCTTAATATGATACATAAGGGCATTTACCAGAGTTCCACTGGTATGACCAGCACTCGGATGCACCACCATCCCCTGAGGCTTGTTAACGACAGCCACATCCTCATCTTGGTAGATGATTTCTATCGGAATATTCTCAGCTACATACTCTAAAACCTCTGGCTCTGGCACATAGTAAGTGACAACATCGCTCTCTTGGACTGTGTATTTAGCTTTCTTGACTTGACCATTGACCAAGACCTGCCCTGATTTGATTTGTTCATTCGCGAGACTGCGTGATAATTCTGTCAAATCCGACAAAGCCTTATCCAAACGCAGGCCACCAGTTTCAATTTTAATTTCCATTTATTTCCTCTTTTAGCATTGCAATCAATAAAATAATCACTCCAACTGTCAGATAGCTATCCGCTACATTGAAAATTGCAAAATTAATAAAGTCAAGGTGGAACATATCCACAACAAATCCCTGACTGATCCTGTCAATAAAGTTTCCAAGACCACCTGCGATAATCAAGGTCAAACCCAAGACCATCCAGAGTGAGTCCTCCATGTGTTTATGTAGATACCAAATGGCACCTACCATAACGACCAGTGTAATGATAGCAAATAACCACTGCTGGTCTTGTAGCATCGAAAAGGCAGCCCCTCTATTTTGCAGGTAGGTCAAGCTAACGAAATTGGGAATCCAAGAGCGCACTTCACCTAGGGGAATCTGCTGGACGATATAGGATTTTACCAACTGATCCAGCCCAATCAAAAGCAGTACAATGACTGCCACTATTCCTCTTTTTTTCATGATTTCCTCTTCTGATTAAAATATTCTTGCATGACTTCTACAAAGAGAGTCCCAGCTTGACTAAGCTCCACTTCCTCACGTTTAACATAGACCATGCGATTATCCAAATTATCCTTGAGACGAATAACTGTGATGCCATTGACACTGTCACTATCCAAAAATCCAGAACCTGTCGCATAGGCGTCCGTCCGCTCCAAAATACCATTCAAGGTAGCACGGTCTGTCACATTAAACATCTGTGAGCTAGCGCTGGTATCAACAAAGTTCTCTGAATAATAAAGATACTCATCTTTTTCTTGAGTGAAACGAACCGTTGGTAGATCCGCTAAATCCTCCATGACCAATTCCTCTTTCTGAGCTAAAGGATGCCCTTCACGAAGATAAATGTGAGTATGGAAGGGAATCAATTCAATGACCTCCAGACCTAGCTTTTCGACCCGTTGCATGATTCCTTTTTTATTTTGATTGTTGAGGTAGATAATGCCAATCTCACTATGCCCTTGAGCCACTTCGTCTAAGATTTGAACAGTAGTTGATTCAAAAATACGAAAGTTCTTATAGTCAGGATAGCGCTCTGAAAAGGCCGTAATGGTTGGTGGCAAGAAGTCATAGTGCTGACTAGCAATGGAAAATTCATCTCTCTCTTCTTCAGGATTGGCATACTGATTTTGAAAAATGTCAAATCCTTTAACCAATTCTTGCGCTTTTTCATAGAATTCCATACCACGACGAGTCAAGAAAGTCCCTGAGCTGGTCCGACGGAAAATCTTAAAGCCCAATTCTTTTTCCAAATCACGAACAGAAATAGACAGACTCGGCTGGCTTACATACATCTTTTCAGCAGCTTCACGGAAAGTACCACTATTGGCAATGGCAACAACATAGCGTAATTGTTGAATGTTCATCTTCTACCCCCAACTTCTTTATCTTTTCATTATACCATATTTTAGAAGTTTTCCAAAAAGGAAAAAAATCAGGAACTTTTCAAGTCTCAAATGAGACTCTAACAACCCAATACAAGAATTAGAATGATATCTTTTCCCGTCCTCATTTCATTTTAAACAAATAAAAACAGCAAATCTTTTTGATTTACCGTTTAAAACATGATGCAAATACAATTCCCATAATATGGGTACCAAAACAAAAAAATAGGCTCTCCGAAAACTCGGAAAGCCTTATTTAATGCTAGTTCTAGCTTCCTCGCCTTTACATTTCAAGGCTCGGGATAAAAAGGTTCACTGGACCTTTTTATTTTGCGATTGGGTAAACAGAAACTTGTTTTTTATCGCGACCTTTACGTTCAAAGCGTACTACGCCTTCAACTTTAGCGAACAAAGTATCGTCTCCACCACGGCCAACGTTTACACCTGGGTAGATGTGTGTACCACGTTGACGGTAAAGGATTGATCCACCTGTTACAGTTTGTCCGTCAGCTGCTTTAGCTCCAAGACGTTTTGCTTGTGAATCACGTCCGTTTGATGTAGAACCTCCACCTTTTTTGTGGGCGAAAAGTTGCAAGTTGTTAAGAGTCATTTTTAACATAATGTTTTCCTCCGTGTTAGTTTTCTGTGATAACTCTGGTTTGGACGAACTCAGAAGAGTTCTCCGATAAGTTTGCCATACCTAAGAAAAATGATTCAAAGAATAACTGGGTCATTTCTCTCTGGTGTGAAGGAAGATCTTTTGGAATTTCAACCATCAGATAGCCACCTTCATCTTCGTTTAATTCTAGGATTGGTTCATAGCCTGCAAATTTCTCAATGGAATTGATAAAGTTAATGGCAAGCGTAGAAACCGATGCACACACGACATCTAAGCCGTATTCGCCACTCTCGGCGTGTCCAGTAATTTCCGCACTCCTCAGCTCGCCATCTTCGGCTCTCTCAAAGACTGCTTGTATCATGTGTTCTCCTTAAAATTAAGCGTTGATTGCGTTGATGACAACTTTTGTATATGGTTGACGGTGACCTTGTTTACGGTGGCTACCTTTTTTAGGTTTGTACTTGTAAGTAACAACTTTCTTTTGTTTTCCTTGTTTTTCAACAGTTCCAACTACAGTAGCTCCAGCAACAAGTGGAGTTCCGACAACAGTGTTTTCACCACCAACAAGAACAACTTCGTTAAAAGTAACTTCTTGACCAGCTTCAACGTTCAATTTTTCAACGTAAACTGCTTGACCAACTTCAACTTTAACTTGTTTTCCGCCAGTTTTGATAATTGCGTATGTGCTCATTATGCACCTCCTATGATTTTTTTGGGTTTCCCCGTATTTTTGTGAAGACTCGCCTAGCATCGTGGGACGAACCACTTAAAAGAAGAGCTCTATGTAGAACAAAGTTTAAATTTATACTACGACGAGCAACGATGTTCGTGCGGTTGCACAGGAATGTGCATAGTCAACTCTTCAAGTATAGCATATCTCCTGTTTTCTTACAAGTAATAACACCTAAAATGAAGCTTTTTCTTGTACTTTTTTCCGCCACTTGGCAAAAAGCATGCTGAGGTAAAAAATACTCATCATAATAGGAACACCAAGAATGGTCTTTTCATGATAAAAAATCGTCAAATAGGCTGAAAAGACAACGCCAAGGACAAAACTACTAAGCAAGCTAACAAATATGAACCCTTCACGTAAAAATGGTGTGTGCTTGGTTCTAAAATAATCCCCAAAAGCTAGCATGGTCCGTTTGATGTTCCCCGTCATAAAAGCATTATTGTAGACAATCCCCGATACTTCTCCGAAAGCAGTTGTCACCAGTCCCATACAAAAGGCCAAGGGCGGTACTAGATAGATATTATCTACAGTCTGTGGTACAAAACCAATAATGATTGATAAGATTGCCAAAGGAATCAGTGACAGAATCGGTTTTTTCACAATTCTCAATTTTTCCTTATAAACAGTTAATAGAAAGACCCCCATCATAAAAGCTAGCAAGGTGAGAACCTTGTCCCTAACATCTGAAACATTATTTTGGATCAATTCTACTGAAAGAAAGACAACATTCCCAGTTTGTCCAGCTACAAGAGTATTCCCTCGCACAATAAAAGTATAGGCGTCCACATATCCTGCACAAAACGTCAAAAAAAGCGCTAGCCTCTTAGACTGACGTGATATTTTTCTTATAGGTAATAACCTCATTTTCCCTCCCATTTCATTTACTCATCTCATTATTGTACCACTTTCTTTGGAAAAGACCTAGTAGCTTATTTGAAATTTTTTCCCCTCTGTTGGATAGTCCCGTCTATCTATGTTATAATGAAAGAAGGATTTGAAATCGGAAAAGGAGTAACTATGCTTAAATTAGGTGTCATCGGAACAGGGGCTATCAGCTATCACTTCATAGAAGTAGCCCATACCAGCAGAGAATACCAGCTTGTCGCAGTCTATTCTAGAAAACTAGAAACTGCGGCAACCTTTGCTTCTCGCTATCAGGATATCCAACTCTTTGATCAAGTAGAGGACTTCTTCAAAAGCTCCTTTGATGTAGTCTATATTGCTAGCCCAAACTCCTTGCATTTTGCTCAGGCAAAAGCTGCCTTATCTGCTGGTAAACACGTCATTCTTGAAAAACCAGCTGTCACTCAGCCACAAGAATGGCTAGATTTGAGACATACAGCTGAGAAAAATCACTGTTTTATCTTCGAAGCAGCTCGTAATTATCACGAGGAAGCTTTCACAACTATCAAAAACTTCTTAGCAGACAAGCAAGTGTTAGGGGCAGATTTCAACTATGCCAAGTATTCTTCCAAGATGCCGGACTTATTGGCTGGACAGACACCTAACGTCTTTTCAAACCATTTTGCTGGCGGAGCCCTGATGGATTTGGGGATTTATCCCCTCTACGCTGCCGTTAGTCTTTTTGGAAAAGCTAATGACGCGACTTACCATGCTCAACAGCTTGACAACAGCATTGACCTAAATGGTGACGGAATTCTCTTCTACCCTGACTTTCAAGTTCATATCAAGGCTGGGAAAAACATCACTTCCAATCTTCCTTGCGAGATTTATACGACAGATGGAACCCTGACCCTCAACACCATTGAGCATGTTCGCTCGGCTATTTTTACCGACCACCAAGGAAATCAAATCCAACTCCCTATCCAACAGGCTCCTCATACGATGACTGAGGAAGTCGCTGCATTTGCACAGATGATTCAGCAACCAGATCTGAATCTCTACCAAACCTGGCTGGAAGATGCAAGTTCAGTTCATGAGCTACTATATACTATGCGCCAGACTGCTGGCATTAGATTTGAGGCAGAAAAATGAAAACCAAACTACCGACTGAATGGCAAGAACTAAGTGACCAACTCGGTTTCCAAGAATTCACCCCCATTCAAACTCAACTATTTGAGCCCCTTCTTGCAGGAGAAAACCTCCTAGGAGTGAGCCCAACAGGAACTGGTAAGACCCTAGCTTACCTCCTTCCAAGTCTTCTCCGACTACAAAAGAAAAAAGCCCAGCAACTCTTGATTCTAGCACCAAATACAGAACTAGCTGGACAGATTTTTGATGTATGTAAAACATGGGCAGAAGCCATCGGTTTGACAGCCCAACTCTTCCTATCGGGTTCAAGTCAGAAACGCCAAATTGAACGACTCAAAAAAGGACCAGAAATTCTAATCGGTACTCCTGGCCGTATCTTTGAGTTGATTAAATTGAAAAAAATCAAGATGATGAATGTAGAAACCATCATCTTGGATGAATTTGACCAGTTGCTTGATGATTCTCAGATTCACTTTGTTGAGAAAATCACTCACTACGCACCTCGTGATCACCAACTCATCTACATGAGTGCGACGACCAAGTTTGACCAAGAAAAGATTGCATCTAATACGCGAACCATTGATCTCTCTGATCAAAAACTGGACAATATCCAGCATTTCTACATGCAGGTAGACCAACGTCACCGAGTGGATATGCTACGAAAACTGGCTCATGTTGAGGATTTCCGCGGACTAGTCTTCTTTAACAGCCTATCAGACCTTGGTAGCGCAGAAGAAAAACTACAGTATCGGGATATCTTGGCTGTTTCTCTAGCTAGTGATGTCAATGTTAAATTTAGAAAAGTCATCTTAGAAAAGTTTAAAGACAAACAACTAACCCTACTCCTTGCAACAGACCTTTTGGCTCGTGGAATTGATATCAATAGTCTAGAATGCGTCGTAAACTTTGATGTTCCTAGAGACATCGAAACCTACACCCACCGTGCTGGCCGTACTGGCCGTATGGGCAAGGAAGGTTATGTTATCACTCTCGTCACTCATCCAGAAGAAATCAAAAAACTCAGAAAATTTGCAAGTGTACGAGAAATTGTCCTAAAAAATCAAGAACTCTATATCAAATGAAGCTCTGTTTGCTCTATGCACATCAAGTGTATGGAGCTTTTTCTGTAAGCAATTCTTTCATTTTAGTTCAATATCAGAAAAAAGAACCTTGCAAAGCAAGATTCTTTTAGTGTCTGACTTAAATAATTGTTCTTCTGGGAACTAAATCGAATTAAGCTTCGATTTCTGTAACCATACCTGAACCAACAGTACGTCCACCCTCACGGATAGAGAATGTAGTACCTTGTTCTACGGCGATTGGGTGGATCAACTCAACGTCGATTGTCACGTTATCACCAGGCATTACCATTTCAGTACCTGCTGGAAGTTCGATTGAACCTGTAACGTCAGTAGTACGGAAGTAGAATTGTGGACGGTAGTTGTTGAAGAATGGAGTGTGACGTCCACCTTCTTCTTTAGTAAGGATGTAAACTTCACCTTTGAATTTAGTGTGTGGGTTGATTGAACCTGGTTTAGCGATAACTTGTCCACGTTCGATTTCATCACGTTGAACACCACGAAGAAGGACACCTACGTTATCTCCGGCAAGACCTTCGTCAAGTTGTTTACGGAACATTTCAACACCAGTAACAACTGCTTTTTGAGTTTCTTCTTTGATACCAACGATTTCGATTTCGTCGTTGACTTTAACGATACCACGGTCGATACGTCCTGAAGCAACTGTACCACGTCCAGTGATTGAGAATACGTCTTCGACTGGAAGAAGCAATGGTTTGTCAGTGTCACGTTCTGGTTCTGGGATGTACTCATCAACTGTGTTCATCAATTCCATAACGATGTCTTCGTATTTAGAGTCACCTTCAAGGGCTTTAAGAGCTGAACCTTGGATAACTGGAAGATCGTCACCTGGGAAGTCGTATTCTGACAATAGGTCACGGATTTCCATTTCAACCAATTCAAGCAATTCTTCGTCGTCAACCAAGTCAACTTTGTTCATGAAGACGATAAGGTGTTTAACACCAACCTGACGTGAAAGAAGGATGTGCTCACGAGTTTGTGGCATTGGTCCGTCAGTTGAAGCTACTACAAGGATAGCTCCGTCCATTTGAGCGGCACCAGTGATCATGTTTTTAACGTAGTCCGCGTGTCCTGGAGCGTCGATGTGAGCGTAGTGACGTTTTTCAGTTTCGTACTCAACGTGCGCAGTGTTGATTGTGATACCGCGTTCGCGTTCTTCTGGAGCAGCATCGATAGACGCATAGTCTTTAGGTTGGTTAACTGATGAAGGCAAGCGACGTGCCAAAACAGTTGTGATAGCTGCAGTTAGGGTAGTTTTACCGTGGTCAACGTGTCCGATAGTACCAATGTTAACGTGTGGTTTACTACGATCGTATTTTTCTTTTGCCATTTGAGTAAAAGCCTCCAATAAAATATATTTTATAGATAGACAGTAGGCAATACAGTCTAACTTTCCTTACTATTTTATCAAATTTCAGCTAAATTGCAAGTGTTTTACAAAGTTTTTGTGAATTATTCTTAATCTACTAATCTAAACGGCACTTCTACTCCTATCACTTAGCTAAACAAAAAGAAAAATCAGGAATTTCCTGACTTTTACTTAGCTAATTCTCTTTCTCGTTCTTTCATTATTTTATGATTTTCATACAAACGTGATAAGAACTTAGAAATTTCTTTCAAGATAGAATAGGTTGGTACAGCGACAATCATACCGATGACACCATAGATATTACTTGATAACAAAAGTAATACTAAAATCGTAATTGGATGAACCTTCATTACCCCACCTACGATTCGAGGGTAGAGGATATTTCCATCCACTTGTTGAATGATTAGCATGTAAACAACTGCAATCAGCATTCTATGAGGATCAGTAAAGACATTGGCAATAATCATCGGAATCAAGCCAATACTTGGTCCTACATACGGAATGAGATTGGCCAATCCTGAAAAGATGGCAAAGACCAAAGCGTATTTCAAACCAATCACGCTATATCCGATAAAGGCCAAACAACCGATAATAATGGCATCAATTGCTACTCCACTGATATAGCGAGCAATTGTCGCATTCAAATTCTTTAAGAGTCCTGCAATATGCAACTTATCTCTCTTTAAAACAGTACGTTCAAGCATCGGTAAAAATTTGTGACCATCTAACAAAAAATAAACCAAAAACACAGGTGTCATGATAATAATTAAAACAGTACTAAAAAGAGCTGATAGGATACTTCCGACACTATTCGTCACACTATTTAGTATATTTTGTAAAATATCTACATAGGAGAGATTTAACTGTTGAATAGTCGCTTGAATATCTAAATTTTGAAAGGCTGGATAAGTAGATAAATCCACAATCAAATCTTGTAAACGACTGTAGATAGTCTGGCTAGTCGCAATCAAGCTGGTCAACTGATTGACCAAAATCGGTAAGAGATAGACTACCCCAATAACTAGCCCCCAAACCAAGGCACACAAAGTTAGTAGAATACCAATGATACGATTAATTTTGAAATACTTTTGTAAAAAACTAACAAAGGGATTGGTCAAATAATATAAAAAACTACCTAGAAGAAAGGGAATCATTATGGTGTTTGCGACACTTACAAAAGGCGTTATAATCCCACCCATCTGTCTCCATAAATAAAAGATGATGGTTAATAATAAAATCTCACTGGTCCAAAAAAATAATTTATTCTTACGAAACATGGGGTACCTCCATTCATCTATTTTACCATACTTTCAAAAAAGCTTCTTTCTTATATCATGAAACTGGGAATATTTTTTTCTTTATGTTAGAATAAACTTACTATGAAAAAAATCATTTTAACTCTACTAAGCTTATCCCTTATTGGCTCAGCATCTACTGTTGCTGCTCAAGATTTTAATGTTGCTGCAAAACATGCCATTGCTGTTGAAGCAAATACTGGAAAAATACTTTATGAAAAAGATGCAACTCAGCCAGTCGAAATCGCCTCTATTACAAAATTGATTACGGTTTATCTTGTCTATGAAGCCTTGGAAAACGGAAATATTACACTATCCACCCCTGTAGATATTTATGACTATCCTTACAAATTAACAACTAATTCTGAAGCCAGTAATGTTCCTATGGAGGCCCGTAATTATACTGTGGAAGAGTTGCTGGAAGCAACCCTGGTATCTAGTGCCAACAGCGCCGCTATTGCCCTAGCTGAGAAAATTGCTGGCTCAGAAAAAGATTTCGTCGATATGATGCGGACCAAACTCTTGGAATGGGGAATCAAAGATGCCACCGTTGTCAATACAACTGGTCTTAACAACGAGACTCTAGGAGATAACATTTACCCAGGTTCTAATAAAGATGATGAAAATAAGCTCAGTGCTTATGATGTTGCCATCGTTGCTCGTAACCTCATCAAAAAATACCCACAAGTCTTGGAAATCACCAAAAAACCTTCTTCTACTTTTGCTGGGATGACAATCACTTCGACCAACTACATGTTAGAAGGCATGCCTGCTTACCGTGGTGGTTTTGATGGACTGAAAACAGGAACGACAGACAAAGCTGGTGAATCTTTTGTTGGTACTACTGTCGAAAAAGGAATGAGGGTTATCACCGTTGTTTTGAATGCAGATCATCAAGTCAATAATCCTTACGCTCGGTTTACAGCTACATCTTCACTAATGGATTATATTTCTTCTACATTCACACTTCGCAAAATTGTTCAGAAAGGTGATGCCTATCAAGATAGCAAAGTCCCTGTACAAGACGGAAAAGAAGATACAGTCACTGCCGTTGCCAAAGATGATATCTCGCTAATTGAACGTGTTGGGAATCAATCTTCCCAATCTGTTCAATTCACACCTGATTCTAAGGCAATCCCAGCACCACTTGAAGCTGGAACAGTGGTTGGCCATTTGACTTACGAAGACAAGGACTTGATTGGTCAAGGTTACATTACCACTGAACGTCCTAGTTTCGAAATGCTAGCAGAAAAGAATGTTGAAAAAGCCTTCTTCTTAAAAGTTTGGTGGAATCAGTTTATCCGCTTCATCAACGAAAAATTATAAAAAAATCGCGATTTAAACCGCGATTTTTTTGTTATAAGTTCATCTTCAAAGTTCTTGATTTTGGGTAAATCTAATACTCAATGAAAATCAAAAAGCAAACTAGGAAGCTAGCCGCAGACAGTACTTGAGTACGGCAAGGCGAAGCTGACGTGGTTTGAATTTGATTTTCGAAGAGTATAAAATCAAGTTTTACCCAACTGATCCTTCCATTTCATAGCTAATCAAACGGTTAAGCTCAACGGCATATTCCATTGGAAGTTCTTTAGTGAAGGGCTCCACAAATCCCATAACAATCATTTCAGTTGCTTCTGATTCTGATAAACCACGGCTCATGAGGTAGTAGAGTTGTTCTTCAGAAATCTTAGATACCTTGGCTTCATGTTCCAAAGCGACTTGCGAGTTGTGGATTTCATTAAATGGAATGGTATCTGATGCTGACAAGTCATCCATGATAATGGTGTCACACTCGATGTGAGAAACAGATTTCTTAGAGTTCTTATTAAAGGTTACTTGTCCACGATAGTCAACCTTTCCTCCACCTTTAGCGATGGATTTAGACACGATAGACGAGCTCGTGTGAGGAGCGTTATGGATCATCTTAGCCCCCGTATCTTGATGTTGTCCTGCATTAGCAAAGGCAATAGAAAGCATAGTACCACGCGCCCCTTCTCCATCTAGGTAAACAGATGGGTACTTCATAGTTGTTTTGGCACCCAAGTTACCATCGATCCACTCAACAGTCGCATCTTTCAAAGCTTTTGCACGTTTGGTTACCAAGTTATAAACGTTGTCAGACCAGTTTTGGATAGTTGTGTAACGCATATAAGCTCCGTCCAAGGCAAAGATTTCTACAATGGCTGCGTGCAAACTATTACTTGAATAAGTTGGCGCTGTACATCCTTCTACGTAGTGGACACTTGCACCCTCATCAACGATAATCAAGGTACGTTCAAACTGACCTGTATTTTCGTTGTTGATACGGAAGTAGGTTTGAAGCGGAATATCTACCTTAACACCTTTTGGTACGTAGATAAAGGTTCCACCTGACCATACTGCTGAGTTGAGGGCTGCCAACTTGTTATCAGTCGGTGGTACCAACTTGGCAAAGTATTGTTTAAACAAGTCTGGGTATTCCTTGAGGGCAGAATCCGTATCTGTAAAGACAATCCCCAATTTCTGGAACTCTTCCTTCATGTTGTGGTAAACCACTTCTGACTCATACTGGGCAGAGGCACCTGCTAGATAGGCACGTTCAGCTTCTGGAATACCGATACGTTCAAAGGTTTCTTTGATTTTTTCAGGAACATCATCCCAAGAACGGGCTGGTTTATCAGATGGTTTTTGGTAGTAGATCAAGTCATCAAAGTCAATCTCTGACAAGTCTGCTCCCCAAGTTTGCATGGGCATTTTTTTGAAGGTTTCATAAGACTTCAAACGGAATTCTAACATCCACTCAGGTTCTCCCTTAGCAGCTGATAGTTCACGAATGACATCTTCATTCAATCCTTTTCCTGTCGATAGGACAGGCTCTACATCATCATGGAAACCAAATTTATATTCACCAAGATCAATTGGTTTTGGTTCTACTCTTTCTTCAGCCATAATATCCTTTCTTTCATTCTTCATTTCTACTGATTCATAAGACAAATAAACTTGTCTTACTAATTTTCTTGATTTTCAATTGTTTTCTTCAAGGCGTTCCAAGCTAGGGTTGCACACTTGATCCGTTGCGGGAATTTGGCAACACCTGACAAGAAAGCTGCATCGCCTAGTTGGTCTTGGCGTTCATCTTTTTGTCCTTGAACCATTTCAGAAAAAATAGTCGCAAGTTCTAAAATTTCTTGCTTGGTCTTGCCCAAAACAGCATCTGTCATCATGCTTGCAGAGGCAGTTGAGATAGTACAACCCGAGTTTAGAAAAGCGATATCTTCCAAACGATCCTCTGCATCAAACTTGACAGAGAGATTGATAACATCCCCACAGGTTGGATTGTTGAGACTGATTTGTTCAGCATCATCCAACTTCCCTTGATGGTGAGGATTTTTCGAATGGTCCGCTACCACTGCCATATAAAGGCTATCTAGTTTAGAAAGTGCCATTGAAAAACTCCTTTGTCTTTTCTAGGGCATCGACTAGCTTGTCGCAATCTGCCTTAGTATTGTAGATATAAAAACTTGCACGGGCTGTTGCTGGGACATCCAAATATTGGAGCAAAGGTTGAGCGCAATGATGACCTGCACGAACAGCTACTCCTTCATAATCAAGTGCTGTTGCAAGGTCATGCGGATGAAGGTCACCTAAATTAAAGGCAATGACACCTGAACGTTGAGCCAAGTTCTGCGAACCGTAAATGGTCAATCCATCGATTGCCTGCAATTTTGGAAATACGTATGAAATCAATTCCTGCTCATGAGCTTCAATGGCATCCATACCAATCTTTTCCAGATAATCCACTGCTGCTGCAAGTCCAATAGCACCTGCCATATTTGGCGTTCCAGCCTCAAATTTCCAAGGTAATTCCTTCCAACTAGCAGATTGCTCATAGACGAAATCAATCATCTCACCGCCAAATTCAACTGGTGACATTTGTTCCAGATACTTCTCTTTGCCGTAAAGGACACCAATACCAGTTGGACCCGCCATCTTGTGACCTGAAAAGGCGAAGAAGTCCACATCCAAGTCCTGAACATCAATCTTCATATGGGGTGTAGATTGAGCACCATCCACCACCATGATGACACCAACTTGGTGGGCCAATTGAGTGATTTCCTTGATAGGATTAACCACACCAAGAACATTGGATGCGTGAGCTAGAGAGACAAACTTTACTCTATCAGTCAATTTAGCTCGAAAATCATCCATATCCAAGGCACCGTCCTTAAGATAGACATAGACAAGCTCTGCCCCAGTCTTGCGACAGGCTTCTTGCCATGGAATGATATTAGAATGGTGTTCCATGACGGAAATCAAGACCTGGTCTCCCTCAGTCAGAATCTCCTCAGCAAAGCGAGCTACCCAGTTAAGACTGGTTGTCGTTCCTCTGGTGAAGAGAACTTCCTTTGTTGAGCCTGCATTGATAAACTTACGAATGGTTTCACGAGCAGCTTCATAGGATGCTGTCGCACGCTCTGCCAAAGTATGAACCCCACGGTGAACATTGGCATTGTCCTGCTCATAGTAGCGGTTGATTGTTTCCAGTACTGCTAGTGGTTTTTGTGTCGTCGCAGCATTGTCCAGATAGACCAGAGGTTCGTCGTTGACAATCTGGTCTAAAATTGGAAAATCCTTGCGAATCGCTTCTACATCTAACATAGGCTTCCCCTTAGCGTTTTGACAATTTTTCTTCGATAGTTGCAATCATTTCATCACGAACTTCCTTGACTGGAATCTCAACGATAACAGATCCAAGGAAACCACGAACAACCAAACGCTCAGCAGTTGCCTTGTCCAAGCCACGGCTCATGAGATAGTACATATCTTCTGGATCCACCTGTCCGATAGAGGCCGCATGACCTGCAGTTACGTCATTTTCATCAATCAAGAGAATTGGGTTGGCATCTGAACGTGCTTGGTCTGAAAGCATGAGAACACGACTTTCTTGTTGCGCATCGGCTCCCTTGGCACCTTTGATAATGTGACCGATACCATTGAAGGTCAAGGTTGCTTTTTCAAGAATAACCCCATGTTGTAGGATATTTCCGATAGAGTTGCAGCCATAGTTGGTTACGCGAGTATCAATCCCTTGTACCTGACGGCCACTTGAAAGAGCTACGACTTTAAGGTCAGCATGGCTACCGTTACCAATCAAGTCGCTATCAAAGTCAGCAACGACGTTTCCTTCGTTCATGACACCAATCGCCCAGTCAATACTTGCATCATTACCTAATTTACCACGACGGCTAATGTAAGCAGTGACGTTTTCACCTAGACGGTCGATCGCAGCAAACTTCACTTGAGCACCAGAACGAGCAATCACTTCAACTGTGATATTGGCAGTCGCTTTTGCACTGCCTTCACCGCGTGACTCTAAACGCTCCAGATAACTAATCTTAGAGTTTTTACCAGCGATAATCATAATATGCTTGTTAAACGGCACATCACTATTGCTGTCTTGATAGAAAATTCCTTCGATTGGCTCTTTAATTTCAACATTATCAGGAATATAGAGAACAGCACCACTATTGAAATAAGCTGTATGGTAGGCTGCCAACTTGTCATCATCATACTTAACAGATGACATGAAGAATTCTTCTACGAGTTCTGGAATTTCTTCTAAAGCTGAATGGAAATCTGTGAAGACAACACCCTGTTCAGCTAACTCAACTGGAGTTTGCTCAAAAACAGTTTGAGTTCCTACTTGCACCAACTTCAAGTGGTTATCTAGAGCTGTGAAATCTGGAACATTTGCTGATGGCTCACTTTCTGTAATCGTTCCATCACCCAGATTCCAACGGTGGAATTTGACACGCTCAATAACTGGTAATTCTAAACTCTCAATCTTATCAAAAGCTTTTTGACGGAGGTCAGCCAACCAGCTTGGTTCAGCGTGCATTTCTGAAAAAAGTTTAATAGTTTCTTTAGTCATTTACTTCTCCTAAAAGATACGAGGGAATTACAATTCTTCCTTGTAGTCGTAGCCAAGTTCTTCAGCTAGTTTTGCGTATCCTTCACGTTCCAAACGCGCAGCCAATTCTGGACCACCAGAAAGGACAACACGACCTTCCATCATGACGTGTACCACATCAGGTGTGATGTAGTTCAAAAGACGTTGGTAGTGAGTGATAATCATAGCACCAAAGCCTTCCCCACGCATGGCATTCACACCTTTAGACACAACTTTAAGGGCATCAATATCAAGACCAGAGTCAATCTCGTCCAAAAGGGCAAATGTTGGTTCCAACATCAAGAGTTGAAGAATTTCATTACGTTTTTTCTCACCACCAGAGAAACCTTCGTTGAGGTAACGCTCAGCCATTTCTTCTTTCATGTTGAGCAATTCCATCTTCTCATCCAATTTAGTGATAAACTCACGAACTGAAATCTTCTCATCGTCTTCTTTACCAGCATTCATGGCTGCACGAAGAAACTCAGCGTTAGTAATTCCAGGAATTTCTGATGGGTATTGCATAGCAAGGAAAAGTCCCATACGCGCACGCTCGTCTACTTCCAATTCAAGAATGTTGACGCCGTCAAACAAGACTTCACCTTTGGTAACTTCATAGTTTGGATTTCCCATGATAGCGGCAGAGAGAGTCGATTTACCCGTACCATTTGGCCCCATGATAGCGGCTATTTCACCTGTTTTCAGGGTCAGGTTAACCCCTTTTAAAATTTCTTTTCCTTCAATCTCAACGTGAAGATCTTTGATCTCTAATACTGACATGATAGTTCCTTTCTTTTTCAAGGCCTTTACAATACTTACTAGAAACATACTTGATTTCCCTAGAAAACACGGTAAAAGGTCAATAAATATACTTTTATAGTATAACAAAAAAAAGCCTAAAAGGCTTTGATTTTGTCTAGAAGCTGAGGACTAGTCTTTTCCTTTCAAGTGCTGGTCAATGACATCTACTATTTTCCCCATCAAGTAACTGACTCGAAAATTTCTAAAGAGCAAAATGGCCCAAAAGGCTGCCATAATATAGCGACCAGTCATCCAGGCTTCATTAAAAAAATAGGTCTCAGCAGCTGTAAACAGCGCGATGATAATAAATTGTTGTCTATTCATAAACTTATTGTATCATGAAATCTTTCTTTAGTCTTCCTCTACCTTCACTTTATCTGCCAAAAATTCAAATCCTTCTGGAATCAGGCTTTCTTCTGCTTCTTTTTCAGTTTGAGAAGATTTGGCTTTGGCTGAAAAGGCTGCGCGAACTTCTTTCCATTCTTCCATAGAAATAGCTAAAATCTCAGGTGAAAAACCTGCTGCTTGACTTAGAATGTTGCCAAACATAGTGTTGAGATTGTCCCGTTTCATGGTTTGACCAGCATTGAAGTTAGACTCAAAAGCAAGAATAGCGTGGTGTTCATTGGCCGCAACTGGTTGAGATCCAACTAGCAGAGCCTTATCAGGACCTCCAAGACTTTCAATCACCTCTCCCCAGGCATTCTGTAAACGAATCAGATTTTGACGTGCTAAATCAGGATTTTCGACGGCCTCTTGTAAGATAGATTGAACTTTATTGCGATCTACACGATAGACTGTTTTGCCTGCCGCTGGACGACTAGGTGCTGGACTAGTTGGCTTGGGTATAGTTCCTACATTTGCGAGTTCTTGTTTGAGACGGGCAACTTCCTGTCTCAATGCGGAAATTTCATGTTCAACTGCACCAGAAAAAGCTGGTTCGGGCTTAATCTCCGCCAAACGGATGGTCATCATCTCAGCATAAATCTTGGGTTGCAAACTAGACTTAATATCTGCTAAACTGACTGTCGCCAAGCGAATCATTTCAAACAGATTTTCTTGAGGAAGTGCCAAATTTTCTACAAAGACTGGACTATGATGAGTGTTTTCTCCACCTGTTTGAACAATTAACAAGTCTCTTAAATAGTGCAAAAGATCCGTCACAAAACGAGTCATGCTCTTACCATTGTCAAAAAGAAGATTTAAGTAAGCTAAGGCTTTAGGAACATCCTGTTGAGACAAGGCGGACACGTAATCATCCAAAGCTGATAGACTAATGGTTCCTGTAATTTCTTCAGAGATGGCAGTCGTCAGCTCATTTCCCTCGGTCAAACTCAGAGCTTGGTCTAAAATAGACAAGGCGTCCCGCATCCCACCTTCAGCCCGTCTAGCAATGATTTCCACAGCCTCTGGTTCAGAGCTAATATTTTCCTTTTCTAAGATATAGTGGATATGCTCCTTAATATCTTGTGTCTTAATCGATTTAAATTCAAAACGCTGCACACGGGATAGAATAGTCGCAGGGATCTTGTGCAATTCAGTAGTGGCCAAAATAAAGACCACATTCTGTGTTGGCTCTTCCAGCGTCTTTAGGAGGGCGTTAAAAGCCCCTGTAGACAGCATGTGAACCTCGTCTATGATATAAACCTTATAACGGGCAAGGCTAGGGGCGTAGGTAGATTTATCACGAATTTCACGGATTTCATCGACCCCATTATTAGAAGCCGCATCCATTTCGATGACATCTTCTAAACTCCCGTCCGTCACTGCCTGACAAATATAGCAGTTATTACATGGTTCACCACCCACTTGATTGGGACAATTCATAGCTTTGGCAAAAATCTTAGCTACACTGGTTTTTCCCGTTCCACGAGGACCAGAAAAAAGATAAGCATGACTTATTTTCTCTTGCTCCACCGCTTGTTTAAGAGTCTTAGCCACAACTTCTTGACCAACTAACTGGGAGAAGTTTTGACTTCTATATTTTCGATAAAGTGCTTGATACATTAGGCTTTCTCCCCAAACATTGTAAAATCCCATTCTGTCTTTTCAAGCAAAATAGCGACAAATTGTTCCAAATAATCTCGATCCATAGCATCATAATCATCAATCTCTGAAGAATCCAAATCCAGAACTCCAAGTAATTGACCATTCTTAACCATCGGAACAACAATTTCACTTTTAGCTCGACTATCACAAGAAATATAGTTGGGATAAGTTCTTACATCTCCAACAATAACAGTTTCCTGAAAGTGAGCTGCCTCACCACAAACACCCTTGCCCAGTGCAATACGGATGCAGGAAACACCACCTTGAAAAGGACCCAAAATCAATTCCTTTCCATCGAATAAATAAAAGCCTGCAAATACGGTATTAGGAAAGTGTGATTTTAGAAGAGCACTGGCGTTGGAAAGATTAGCCAAAACATTAGTTTCACCTTCCAATAAAAAAGAGAGCTCCTCATTTAACATTTGATAACGTGATTGTTTTTCTGATTCTAACATAGAACTATTATATCAAAAAAGGCTTACAGACAAAAGAAAAATCCCTTGTTTAGAAAACAAAGGATTTTGTGAATTTTCAATTTGATTAAAGTTCGATATCACCGAACAAGTCAGCCATTGAGAATCCTGTTTGTGTTTCTGGAAGTTCGAAATCACGTTTTTCTTGACGTTTTGGACGACGTGGACGAGCAGCACGTTTTTCTTCTTTTTGTCCTTCTTCTTGAGCTGGACGCTCTTCAAGAGCTTTGATAGAAAGTGATACGCGCTCTGCATCTGCGTTAACTTCAA